>CAVCXB010000037.1:0-24851 GCA_963605535.1 Wujia chipingensis | reverse complement strand
CAGGAGAATATCGTGATATCGCACATCCCATCAACTCGGAGACAAGAGATTATGTGCAGAAGATCATTCTCGAGAAATACGAGGAAGCGCTGAAGGAAGCATAAGAAAGCGCAAGGAAGTATAAAGAAGCGTAAAAAACATAAGATCTTGACCGGGACTTTATTGGACGGACAGATAGATATATGAATTGCAAAATCAATAGCGAAGTTAGATGCGATAACGGAAAGACTGCTTGAGGGCAGTCTTTCTTTTTGCACGTGTGGGTGCGTATGCAGCCCGGAAGTTTTACAAAGGCGGTTCGACGATTGTTTTGTCGGCGTCACTTGCAATTATCCCTCTCATTCGGTATAATGTGCCTAAGAAAAATCAAAAGAGCCAGTGGCTCGTGAATTAGGAGGAAATAAAAGAATAAATGGCGAAAAAACGACGCAGCTGGGAAGAATATCATAAAAAGAAAATGAAAAAAGGCAGATCGGGTGCGCCCATCATTATCCTTTTAATGTTGCTTGTAATTGCCTGCGTAGGACTTGGAGTTGTGGCATGGGTATGTCTGCGCCCAGTAACACTGCCGCATGTGCCAGCCGATCAGGCTGCTCAGACAAAAGAGCAGCAGGAGTATGAGACATGGAAAGCAACCGAGGCCGCAGCGGATGGTGCACTTGTGCAAAGCGATGATCCGATTGTGCAGGCGGCAAACCTGAAGGCAATGCAGTACGACTACGACGGCGCGATCGCGCAGATTCAGTCCATTCCGGGGTATGCCGATAACGAAACTTATATTAACTGTATTCAAAGTTACGAGAGCTTAAAGTCTCAGGCAGTACAGTGGACCGATTACGACAAGATTACACACATCTTTTTCCATATTTTGGTTGCAGACAGTGAACTTGCATTTGACAGTTACAAGAGCAGCGATTACAATCAGGTAATGACCACGATTGAAGAGTTCAAGGATATCATGCAGTCTATGTATGATAAGGGCTACGTGCTGATCAGTCTTCATAAGATTGCCAAGATGGAGACACAGCCGGATGGCACTGAGCAGATGGTGCAGCAGCCGATCTATCTTCCTCGTGGAAAGAAGCCATTTGTATTATCTGAGGACGATGTATGTTACTACGAGTATATGACAGGAACCGGTTTTGCAACAAAGCTGTGCCTCGATGAAAATGGCAAAGTTGTAAACGAGTATGTAGAGCGCGATGGAAGCGTGTCCTACGGCTCCTACGATGTGCTGACCGTTCTCGAAGATTTCATTGCCGAGCATCCTGATTTTTCGTATCAGGGTTCAAAAGGCATCCTCGCCTTTACCGGATACGATGGCATTTTAGGCTATCGAACCAGTGATTTCTGGTACAATGATAATTGCGATTACTACATTTCCACTCCGGCAAATGACAAGGAAAAGCGTGAAGATCACACCACACCAAACGTAAACATCGAGCAGGACAAGCAGACGGCGCGCGAGGTCGCTCAGGCAATCCGTGATCTTGGCTGGGAGCTTGCCAGCCACAGCTGGGGGCATTTGAATATGACAAGCACCAGCTACGAGCATCTTGTGTGGGATACCGACATGTGGGAGCGCGAAGTCGAATCCATCATCGGTGAGACTGATATCATTTTATATCCGCTCGGCGCTGATGTTGGAGACTGGAGACCGTCTCAGTACACGTTTGAAAATGAGAAATTCAAAAAGCTCTGGGATGCAGGCTTCCGATATTTCTGTAACGTAGACAGCACGCAGTATTGGCTTCAGTACGGTTCCAACTACATGCGTCAGGGCCGCCGCAACATGGATGGTCAGATGATGTTTAAGCAGATGGTCTACCCGGAAAAGACACTGACAAGCGACCTGTTTGACGTATATGACGTATTTGATCGCAATCGCCTGCTTCCAGTAAGTGGTGTCACACTGCCAGATGGCTTCGATTTACAGGCACTTGCCGATTCCCTTGGGATGAATGATCGTCTAACAAACTAACCAATATATAGGAGAAGAAAAAATATGTATATCATAGCAGGCTTGGGCAACCCAACCGCACAGTATAAAGGAACAAGACACAACGTTGGCTTCGAGGTAATCGACTACCTCGCCGACAAATATAATATTGATGTAACCACAAAAAAATTCAAAGGTTTAATCGGAACTGGCGTCCTTGAGGGACAAAAGGTCGTTCTTGTAAAGCCACAGACCTTCATGAACTTAAGTGGCGAGTGCCTTCAGGAAGTCATGAATTATTATAAGACCGACATCTCCGAGCTGATTGTCGTGTACGATGATATCAACTTAGAGCCGGGTCAGCTTCGCGTGCGCGGCAAGGGAAGTGCAGGTGGCCACAACGGCATGAAAAACATCATCCTGCATTGCAACTCTCAGAACTTCCCGAGAGTGCGTGTCGGCATCGGAGCCAAGCCGCCAAAGATGGATCTCGCTGACTTCGTACTCAGCCATTTCCAGGGCGAGGAAAAGCAGGCCATGGAAGAAGGTTACAAGGATGCCGCCGACGCAGTCTGCTCGTTAATGAACAATGGACTCGAGGCAACCATGAACCACTATAATCAGAAAAAGAGTAAATAAGTAAAAAAAGCAGGAGGGTCAATCGTGGGTATTTTTGCAAATCCGCTGCTAGACCTGCTGGAGTATGAGGACTTCTCGCGGGATTTCCTAAAGGGAACCGATCCAGTAGGCATGACGGGCTGCATCGACTCTGAGAAGGTGCATCTAATGAGCACCTTCCTCGGGCAGAATAAGGTGCAGCTCGTTGTGACATACAATGAACAGCGTGCAAGGGAAATTGAAGAGGATTATAAATTGTTTTGCAGTCAGGTCTATGTGATTCCACCGCGTGACCTGATCTTTTTTAGCGCAGATCTGCAGGGAAAAGCGATTGTAGCAGAGCGCATGAAAGCATTTAAAGCACTGTATCAAAACCAGGCAGAGGTCATCATCACGACGATTGATGCGCTGATGAGTGCTGCTGTGCCGTTTGATCAGCTGATGGGAACCGCAATTGAATTGAAGGAAGGCGGCGAACTTGATTTTGAAAAGCTCAAAACCAGCCTGACCGTGATGGGCTATGAGCGCGTTGGGCGTGTCGAAGAGCCGGGTCAGTTTACCGTTCATGGCGGCATCGCCGATATCTATCCGCTGACATCGGACGTTCCGGTGCGAATCGAGCTGTGGGGCGATGAGATCGACACGATCCGCTGCTTCGAGCCGCAGAGCCAGCGCTCCATGGATCAGCTAGAAGAAGTCACGATCTTCCCGGCGGCAGAGGTCATCGCAGACAGCACGACACGCCGACGTGCTGCCGAGACAATTCAAAAAGAGCTTGAAACGCAAGTCGCTGTCTTTAAAAAGGCAAAGGAGGGCGACAAGGCAAAGCGTCTTCGTGAGGAGACAAATCGAATGCTCGAAGCGCTCACCGGGGACGTGGTTTTAGAGGCGCCGGACAGCTTTATCCGATATTTTTATCCGAGAGCAGGACTTCTTTCGGACTACTTTGATGAGAAGACAACGCTTGTCTTTCTTGATGAGCCAATGCGCTTAACCGAGCGCGGTAACGGCGTGCAGGCGGAATTTGAGGAGAGCATGAAAAATCGTCTCGAACAGGGATTTCTCCTGCCGGGACAGACCAATCTTTTAACACCGGCAAAGCATGTGCTTGCGACTTTTGAGCGCGCTCAGGTCGCTGCACTGTCTGCACTCGACAGCCGAATGAGCGATTTCACCGTGCAAAACAGCTACGCGATCAACGTTCAAAACATGAACACCTACCGCGAGGGCTTTGAGCTTTTGATCAAAGATCTGACCAGATGGAAAAAAGAAAAGTACCGCATTGTACTCTTATGCCCGTCCCGCACCCGCGGAAATCGTATCGTCAGCCAGCTGATTGAATACGACTTACTCGCCTATTACAGCGAGGACGAGGATAAGCAGATTCAGCCCGGTGAAATTATGGTCACCTACGGAAATTTGCACCGTGGCTTCTTATATCCGATGCTTAAGTTTGCTGTCATCACAGAGAGCGATATCTTTGGCGTCAAGAAAAAGAAAAAAGAAAAGAAAAGCCGTTATCAGGGTCAGCGAATCAGCGATTTTGCGCAGCTAAAACCCGGCGATTATGTCGTGCATGAAAATTATGGTCTGGGTATTTACCGTGGAACTGAGCGTCAGGTTGTGGACAGGGTCACGAAGGATTACATCAAGATCGAGTACGGAGACGGCGGAAAACTGTACTTTCCGGTCACGCAGTTTCACATGATTCAAAAGTATGCCGATGCCGAGTCTGGGCAGCCAAAGCTGAATAAATTAGACAGACAGGAATGGACAAAGACAAAGAACCGCGTGCAAAAGGCAGTAAACAATATCGCCAAGGAACTCGTTGAACTCTATGCGGCACGTCAAAATGGTCACGGCTACCAGTACGGACCAGATACGGTATGGCAAAAAGAATTTGAAGAACTTGTTCCGTTTGAAGAGACAGCAGACCAGCTGGCAGCGATTGATGCAACAAAGGCAGACATGGAAAGCACGAAGATTATGGATCGTCTCGTCTGTGGTGATGTCGGATACGGCAAGACCGAGGTGGCCATCCGCGCCGCATTCAAAGCCGTACAGGACAGCAAGCAGGTCGTATTTCTTGTACCAACCACCATCCTTGCCCAGCAGCACTACAATACATTCGTCGAGCGAATGAAGGATTACCCGATCCGAATCGAATTGCTGTCGCGTTTTCGTACCGCCGCGCAGGTCAAGGCATCGCTTGACCGCGTGAAAAAAGGCTTGGCTGATATTGTCATCGGAACGCACCGCGTTCTCTCAAAGGATGTTGTCTTTAAAGACCTCGGTTTGCTGATCATCGACGAGGAGCAGCGCTTTGGTGTTACTCATAAGGAAAAGATCAAGCAGCTGAAAAAAGACGTTGATGTGCTGACACTGACGGCAACGCCGATTCCGCGAACGCTCCACATGAGTATGATTGGCGTGCGCGATATGAGCGTGCTCGAGGAAGCGCCGTATGAGCGCCGCCCGATTCAGACCTACGTTATGGAGATGAATTGGGAGATGGTGCGCGAGGCGATGAACCGTGAGCTTGCCCGTGACGGACAAGTTTACTACGTGTATAACCGGGTAAAGGATATTGATCAAATCACCGCACAGATCGCAAAGCTTGTGCCGGATGCAACGGTCGCATTCGCACACGGTCAGATGTCCGAGCGTCACCTCGAGCAGATCATGATGGACTTTGTAAATGGCGATATTGACGTGCTTGTCTCCACAACAATCATTGAGACTGGACTGAATATTCCAAATGTCAACACCATTATCATCCACGATTCCGATCGCTATGGACTCGCGCAGCTCTACCAGCTGCGAGGTCGTGTCGGACGATCCAACCGTACATCATTCGCTTTCATTATGTATCAGCGAAATAAAATCCTAAAGGAGGATGCTGAAAAACGTCTTCAGGCGATACGCGAATATACGGCCCTCGGATCTGGTATCAAGATTGCGATGCGCGACCTTGAGATTCGCGGTGCTGGAAATTTGCTTGGAAGCGAGCAGCATGGTCACATGGAGGCGGTCGGCTACGATCTGTACTGCAAGATGCTAAATATAGCAGTCAAGAAAGAGAAGGGCGAGCTGGCGATAGAAGAAACCTTCGAGACTACGGCGGATATCCCGATCAGTGCCTATATTCCGGACAGCTATGTCAGAAACGAGGAAGAACGCATGGAGATTTACAAGCGTATCGCTGCCGTCGAGAACGAGGAAGAGTCGATGGATATGATAGACGAGCTGATCGATCGTTTTGGTACGGTGCCGAAGCCGGTTACAAATCTGCTTGAGGTTTCAGTCCTGCGTGCCCAAGCGCATTCTCTCTATATTAAAGAGATCAAGGCATCATCTAATGAGATCCGTCTGTTTATGCATTCAAAGGCAAAATTCGACACAATGCGCGTGCCGGATTTGATCGCGTCCTACCGCGGTGCACTTCGCCTTCTCGACAAGGACAATCCATACTTTTTGCTGCGCGCAGGAGATGGCGCAATAAAAGAAAAAACGCTTAACTTAGAGATTTTGAAAAATCTGTTAAGCAACATAAAAAAGTTGATTGTTTCTTAAAATCATGCTAAGATAGGGAAGATAGTGGTAACTATTTTGCATGATTCGAAATGGTTACAGTAAGATATTGAAAGAAATAGGAAACAGGCGAAAGCCTGAGTGAGGTAGTGAAATGAATCGTTTTATGAAGTATGCAGCAGCAGCGCTCGCAGCAGCTACTGCCGTTAGTACATTAGGCGGATGCGAACAGTTAGAGCAGAAGAGTCCGGAGGATACCGTTGCTGTAACATTCGGCGATACCAATATTATGCTGGATGAGGTTACTTACATGATCCGCTCCATGGAGTATACCTACGAGTCCTATTTCGGCTCCAATATCTGCAGCAACGACATGGGCGATGGTTCCGGCATGACTGTCGGCGATTACATCAAGCAGATGTCTCTGTCACAGCTTCGCCAGACACTTGTATTAAACGAGTATGCCGAGCAGAACGGTATCGAGTTAAGCGATGCCCAGAAGACAAAGGTAAACGATGCGGTTGAAAAGATGCAGGCAGAGGGCGAGGATTATCTGAATGCAGTTGGCGCAACTGATGAGCTGATTGAAAAGACTTATACCGAGAATGCCATCGCAAATCTTGTTTATCTGGATCTTGTTGCTGATGTCGATACAACCGTTGGCGATGATGAGTTTCTTCGTAAGAAGATCGCATATGTAAAGCTGACTCCGAGCGAGCTGACCGAGACTACAGCGGCAGAGGAAGGCACCACAGCGATCGAAACGGAGAGCGGTTCCGATACAGAGGTTGTTACAGAGGTTGCTACTGAAGCCGAGAGCAAGAGCGAGAGCGAAACTGAAAGTGATACAGAAAGCGGCACTGAGGTTTCAAACGGTTCTGAGGAATCCACCGAAGCGGAGACTCTTTCCGAAGAGGAGAAAGAGCGTCAGGATGCAATGAATGATGCAGCAGACAAGATTCTCAAGGAATTTGAGGCTGGAAGCGATGCAGCAGATTTCATCAGCGATTATCAGAATGACAGTCACTTTACCGTAACCAATTCCGAGATCTCCATCAGCGAGGAAGGAACCGCCGTATACAACGCAGCTGCATGGGCACTGTCCACCGACGAGTGCACCATTTACAACAGCGATGACGGCAGCATCTACATCATCCGTTGCTTAGATGACAACGACGAGGAGGCTCGTCAGAGTGCGATTGATTCTGAGATCGAGAGCAGAAAGACCGCTCTGTTTGAGGAGAAGTACAGCGAGATTCAAGACGCTTCTTCTAAGTTTAAGGTAGATCAGGATGTAATCGACGCCATCCGCTTCACCACTCCGGTTTATGTAACACCGACCGAGGAGGATACCACCGAAGCAGGCAGCGAGAACGCATCTGAGGAGGTATCTTCTGAGAACGACTCTGAGTCTTCATCCGAAGAGGTTACAGAGGAAAGCACTGAGGAGAATACCGAATTCGAATCTTCTTCCGAAGCAGATTGATGAAAATTTTAGGCGGGGAAACAGTAAAATCCACGGTTTCCTCGCTTTTGGGGGCTTATAAGAGCTTTTTTACGCGAAAAAGGCGAATAACTTTCAAAGGGGATAGTACAGTTTCTATTGACATGCTGTAATAAATTTGTTATAATGACCCTCGAAATGTAATAAAGTTGTAACAATTATTACAGAGCAGTAAAAAGTATTGCTACATAGAAAAGCGAGGGAGTGCAAGCTTACTCGCTCGCAGATAAGAAATTAAAAAAGGTTTTAAGAAAGGCTTGGTATATATGAAGATCAAAGGAAACAGATTGGTTACATCAATTTTAGCAGCATCTATGCTGTCTGGTATGTGCGTGATTCCGGCATCTGCCGGAGAACTCGAAGGCGAGAGCGCTATCGCAGGCATGGCTGTTACATTGAATAACTACTATGCAGGAGAGGAAGCTCCGGATGAAGGTATTCTGGGTTATCTCGTTCCGCTAGCGCAGGCAACAGCTGAGGCTGACACCGAGAGTGAGACTGCGACCAAGAGTGAGGCTGCGACCGAGGGTGAGACTGCGACCAAGAGTGAGGCTGCGACCGAGGGTGAGACAGAGACCGAAGCGCCGAGAGCCGTTATGGCTGCTACGGTTGCCAATGCGTCTGATGCGTCTAATGTAGGTCTGGTAAGCGCAGCAGGTTACTTAAACGTGCGTGAGCAGCCATCTACCGGCAGCGTAACAATCGGCAGACTGTTCAGCAACTGTCAGGTTGTAATCCTTGATTCTGTAAACAACAGCGAGGGCAGTTGGTATCACATCACCTGCGGCGATGTTGAGGGTTACGTAAGTGCATCCTATGTACTTGTAGGCGTAGCAGCAAAGACCGCTGAGGACAACATTCAGAACCGTTATGCAGTGATCACTGCAGACCAGTTAAATGTCCGCGACAGTGCATCTGAGAGTGCAAAGGTCGCTGGAACTGTTTATAAGGATGAAGAGTACGCGATCATCGAGGATCAGGGCGATTTCGTAAAGATTCATATTGCAAATGACGAGGTTGGATATGTTTCCAAGTCTGGCATCACCATCAAGACCCAGTTCGCACAGGCTCAGAAGGTTGACAATGAGTTTGTATCTCAGGAGTTAGAGAACTTCATGATCGATATCAACTACTCCAGAAATGTATACGAGCAGGCGATGGCAGAGGGCAGCGGTGAGGGTTATTACCGTGCATACGCAGCGATCGTTTACGCAGCAGAGCTTCTCGGCTATTACAGCGATTTTGCTTCGGATTCTGGATTAACAGAACTTGCAGAGACATCGAAGCAGGAGCAGGAGAGTGCACTTGCACTTGCGGATGCAGCTTATAAACTCGCAGATGAGTCTGGTTACTTCAAGCAGGTTGCTGAGTCTGTAGCAGCCAGTGAGTCCGCTACAGAAACAGTAGCTACTGAGACAGCAGTTACCGAGACCGCGGCTACCGAGACAGCAGCATCTGAGTCTGAACAAGCTTCTATAAATGGAAATACAGACGCAAACAGCACCAGCGAGTCTGCTTCACAGAGCAGTGCAGCATCCACAGAGACCATCAGTGTTGAGGTTCCAACGGCGGCATCCGTTACAGGTATTGAGGCTTGCTATCAGGGTGGCACCAAGTATGTAGGCGATGTAGTTTACACAGCAGAGCTGTTTGTAAGAGTAAGCTACAGCGATGGCACTGTTAAGGATGTTTACGATGGATGGTATTCTCCGCAGGTAGGCATGACCTTAAAGCAGGAAGGATACAATGTTGTAACCATGTACTATGGTGACTTCAGCTCCAACCTTGAAGTATATGCAAACCCGGCACCGGTTCAGCCAGAGACACAGCCACAAACAGAGCCGCAGGTGCAGCCGGAGACCCAGCCGGAAACTCAACCACAGACAGAGCCGCAGGTGCAGCCGGAAACGCAGCCACAGACAGAGCCACAGGTACAGCCGGAAACGCAGCCACAGACAGAGCCACAGGTACAGCCAGAGACGCAGCCGGAAACGCAGCCAGAGACTCAGCCGGAAACGCAGCCAACTCCGAGTGGAAATGGTCAGGCTATCGTAGATTATGCAATGCAGTGGGTGGGTCAGTGCAATTACTTATGGGGCGGCACCAACCTGACGCAGGGCGGCGGCGTTGACTGTTCCGGATTTACCATGAACGTATATGCAGCATTCGGTATCAGCCTTCCGCATTACTCTGGTGCACAGATCAATTATGGACAGGCTGTATCCTATGAGCAGCTTCAGCCAGGTGATCTGATCTGCTTCAGCGGTCACGTAGGAATCTACATCGGCGGTGGCATGATGGTTCACGCAGCAAGTGCTGAGAGAGGTATCGTAGTCGATGACGTATTCTACAACAAGCAGCCGATCGGATATCGTCGTCTTGTATAATCATTAAATTAAAATTACATAGAACAATATAGAGTAATATAAAGAAAGCAATAGAAAGTAATAAAACACCTGAGGCCGTCTGTCAGAGTTGACAGGCGGTCTCTTTTTCGTGTATGATAGCCGTAAGAAACGAAAACATTAACAGCAATCGTTGCTGCGAATTTACGAATAAGCAGCACGAACGATTGCTATTCACTAGGAAAGAAGGTAAGAGTGCATGAGACGTGATAAAGTCAATTACTATCTGGATCTGGCAGAGATCGTATCCCAACGAGGAACCTGCCTCAGACGCCGCTACGGCGCCGTTATTGTAAAAAATGATGAAGTGGTATCGACTGGCTATGTCGGTTCCCCGCGAGGACGTAAAAACTGCACCGACCTTGGCTATTGCATTCGCCAGCAGTTAAAGATTCCGAGAGGTGAGCGCTACGAGCTGTGCAGAAGCGTTCACGCCGAGGCGAACGCCATTATCAGTGCATCCAGAGATCAGATGATTGGAAGCACCTTATATTTGACTGGTGTTGAAGCAGACACCGGTGAGTACGTAAAAAATTCCAACAGCTGTTCCATGTGCAAGCGCATGATCATCAACGCAGGTATCGAGACCGTTTATGTGCGCGATGACAAGGATCATTATCGTGTGGTAAAGGTTGCGGACTGGATTGAAAAGGATGAATCATTGGAGGGTACCTTCGGGTATTAACGTACTGTTCATGGGACCCATGGGCAAGAATATTATCTATTTTTTATCTTGATTTTCGACAGGTGGTCATATATAATTAAAACTGGTGTCCGAGCGGCGATTTTTATGTACAAAAAAAGCCATTTAATCCCAATAGGTAAGAACTCCCCTGCTTTAAATGCAGTGGACGAATTTCACAACAACAGGAAGGAAAAGACAAATGATACATCAGCAGTACGAAGTAGATGATCATCTTCATGAAGAATGCGGTGTTTTCGGCATTTACGACATGGATGGCAATGACGTTGCGTCGACTATTTATTATGGTCTTTTTGCTCTGCAGCACAGAGGTCAGGAGAGCTGTGGTATTGCAGTAAGCGATACGAACGGTCCCAAAGGACTTGTGCTGAGCCACAAAGGAATGGGCCTGTGCAACGAGGTGTTTACCCCGGAAGACTTAGAGTCAATGAAAGGAAACATCGGTGTAGGCCACACAAGATACTCAACGGCAGGCAGCTCCACGAGAGAGAATGCGCAGCCGCTTGTATTAAACTACATCAAAGGAACACTTGGCATGGCACACAACGGCAACTTAATCAACACGCCGCAGCTGCGCCAGGAGCTTGCAAGAACCGGTGCGATTTTCCAGACAACGATTGATTCTGAGGTAATCGCGTACATGATTGCAAGAGCCAGAGTGGAACAGCCTACCGTACAGGCAGCTGTTGCTGAGGCCATGAAAAAGATCAAGGGAGCCTATTCTCTTGTCGTTATGAGCCCACGAAAGTTAATCGGCGCGAGAGATCCGTATGGATTCCGCCCACTGTGTATCGGAAAACGCGGCAATGCCTACATACTGGCATCCGAGACCTGTGCACTTGACACCATTGGTGCCGAATTTGTCCGCGACGTAGAGCCGGGCGAGATCGTCACCATCACACAAAAAGGAATTGAATCAAACCGAAGCATGTGCATCCCGAAGGAGCAGCATGCAAGATGTATTTTTGAATATATTTATTTCGCGCGTCCAGACGCGTATATCGATGGCGTGAGCGTCTATGAGAGCCGTCTGATCGCTGGTCGTTCGTTAGCAAAGCATCACCCAGTTGATGCGGATCTGGTTGTCGGCGTACCGGAGTCTGGTAATGTCGCAGCTATGGGCTACGCGATGGAGAGTGGTATTCCATACGGCATGGCATTTGTAAAGAACAGCTATGTCGGACGTACCTTCATCAAGCCAAAGCAAAGCAGCCGTGAGTCGAGCGTGCGTGTTAAGTTAAACGTGCTGACCGAGGCCGTAAAGGGCAAGCGTGTCATCATGATTGATGACTCAATCGTGCGCGGAACTACGAGTGACCGCATTGTCAGTATGCTGCGTGAGGCTGGCGCAAAGGAAGTTCATGTAAGAATCTCCTCACCGCCGTTTAAGCATCCATGTTATTTTGGAACCGATATCCCATCCGAGGATCAGCTGATTGCGCATAACAGAAGTGTCGACGATATCTGTAAGATTATCGGAGCCGATTCTTTAGCATACTTAGATGAGGAATGTCTGATCGAGATGTCAAAAGGACTTGGCATCTGCACCGGCTGCTTCAATGGCAAGTATCCGATGGACCCGCCGACCGAGGATATCCGCGGCGAATATCAGAAGTAAAACATACGAAGTAAAACACACGAAGTAAAAACACACGAAGTCTGAACTCTTATATGAAAGATATGAAAGAAAGGTTGGTTTACTATGGCAACAGATCGTTATACAAGCCCGCTTTCCGAGCGCTACGCCAGCAAGGAAATGCAGTATATTTTTTCACAGGATAAGAAGTTTACCACATGGAGAAAGCTTTGGATCGCACTCGCAGAGAGCGAGAAGGAGCTGGGATTAAATATTACCGACGAGCAGATTGAAGAGCTAAAAGAGCATCAGAATGACATCAATTATGATGTTGCAAAGGCAAGAGAGAAGGAAGTTCGTCACGACGTTATGTCTCATGTATACGCATATGGTGTACAATGTCCGAAGGCAAAGGGTATCATCCATCTGGGTGCAACCAGCTGCTACGTAGGCGACAACACCGATATGATCATCATGCGTGAGGGTCTTGAGCTTGTTAAGAAGAAGTTAGTCAATGTCATTGCCGAACTGTCCAAGTTTGCAGACCGCTACAAGGCACTGCCGACACTGGCATTCACCCATTTCCAGCCGGCACAGCCGACCACAGTCGGTAAGCGTGCGACACTTTGGATGATGGATCTGGTACAGGACTATGAGGATATCTGCTACGTCATTGATTCCTTAAAGCTTCTTGGCTCTAAGGGAACCACCGGTACACAGGCATCTTTCATGGAGCTGTTTGACGGTGACCACGACAAGATCCGCAAGCTGGATCAGATGATCGCAGACAAGATGGGCTTTGCAGGTGTGTATCCGGTTTCCGGACAGACCTATTCCCGTAAGGTGGACAGCCGCGTATTAAATGTACTGGCGGGCATTGCAATGAGCGCACACAAGTTTACAAATGATGTGCGTCTGCTGCAGCACCTAAAGGAGGTTGAGGAGCCATTTGAGAAGCATCAGATCGGTTCTTCTGCAATGGCATACAAGAGAAACCCGATGAGAAGCGAGCGTATCGCGTCCTTAGCAGACTATGTGATCTCCGATGCGATGAATCCAATGCTCGTTGCTTCTACTCAGTGGTTCGAGCGTACACTGGACGATTCTGCAAATAAGCGAATCAGCATTCCGGAGGGCTTCCTTGCAATCGATGGTATTTTAGATCTGTATTTGAATATTGTAGACGGCATGGTTGTTTACGAGAAAGTAATCCACAAGCATCTGATGGCAGAGCTTCCATTTATGGCCACCGAGAATATCATGATGGATGCCGTAAAGGAAGGCGGCGACCGTCAGGAGCTTCACGAGAAGATTCGTCAGCTGTCTATGGAGGCTGGACGCAACGTCAAGGTCAATGGTCTGGACAACAACCTGCTTGATCTGATCGCAGCAGATGACACATTCCATCTGACAAAGGAGCAGCTGCAGCAGTGCATGAATCCGGAGCGCTATACCGGACGTGCAAAGGAGCAGGTAGAGGACTTCTTACGAGATGTCGTTTCTCCGATTCTCGAGGAAAACAAGAAAGACCTCGGCATGACAGCAGAAATCAACGTATAAAGATTTTAGATTTATGAATGTTACATTCAGCGCATGGGGCAAAAAGCTTCATGCGCCAAGAATCGTTAGAATCGTTGTACGAATGTTTTATAAGAAAGGTTAGGTAACAGATATGGCAAGAGCAATTGTAGGCGCCAACTGGGGCGACGAGGGCAAAGGTAAAATCACGGATATGTTAGCACAGGAATCTGACATTGTAATCCGTTTTCAAGGCGGAAGCAACGCCGGACATACAATCATTAACAACTACGGAAGATTTGCAATGCATCTTCTTCCATCCGGTGTATTTTCACAGCACACTGTAAATATCATTGGAAACGGCGTAGCACTGAACATTCCATATTTTGTAAAGGAGTTAAACAGCTTAGTCGAGCAGGGCGTTCCGAAGCCGCACATCTTAGTTTCCGATCGTGCACAGATCCTGATGCCATATCATGTAGCACTGGATACCTACGAGGAAGAACGTCTGGCAGGAAAGTCCTTCGGTTCTACTCGTTCTGGTATTGCTCCGTTCTACTCAGACAAGTATGCAAAGATCGGCTTCCAGGTAAGCGAGCTGTTCGGCAACATGGACGAGTTAAAGGATAAGTGCGAGCGCGTTTGTACCTTAAAGAACGTAATGCTTGTTCATCTGTATCACAAGGAGCCATTAAAGGCGGAGGATATCTTCAATACTTTAATGGAGTACAAGGAGATGATCGCTCCTTACGTAGCCGATACCGGTTTGTATCTGCATCAGGCAATCAAGGAAGGAAAGAAGATTTTGTTAGAGGGACAGCTTGGAACCTTAAAGGATCCGGATCACGGTATCTATCCGATGGTAACATCGTCCTCTCCGTTGGCTGCATACGGCGCAATCGGCGCAGGCATTCCGCCATATGAGATCAAGGAGATCACCACAGTTGCAAAGGCATATTCCAGCGCAGTAGGTGCAGGTGCATTCGTCAGCGAAATCTTCGGTGAGGAAGCGGATGAACTTCGTAAGCGCGGCGGTGACAAGGGTGAGTTCGGTGCAACCACAGGCCGTCCGAGACGTGTCGGCTGGTTCGACGCGGTTGCCACCAGATATGGCTGCCGTATGCAGGGGGCTACCGATGTTGCTCTGACTGTTCTGGATCCACTGGGTTATTTAAAGGAGATCCCGATGTGCGTAGGCTATGAGATCGACGGTGTGGTAACAAAGGATTTCCCGACCACTCAGAAGCTGGAGAAGGCAAAGCCGGTATACAAGGTAATGCCAGGCTGGAACTGCGATATCCGCGGAATCCGCAAGATTGAGGATCTGCCACAGGCTTGTCAGGATTACATCGATGCCATCGAGCAGGAGATTCAGGTTCCGATCACACTCGTATCCAACGGACCGGGAAGAGACGAGATCATCAAGAGAGAGACCAAGTTAAAGTAAAAGAAAAAGAAAACGGGTAAGACAATACAAAGAGATCGTAGTGGTTTGATTTGTTAAAAGAAAACAGGCAGGGAAACAAGTCCCAGCCTGTTTTTTTGATGAGAATTCTTTGGGGGAAAATTAATGGTAATTGCTTTTACTGAGACGATCGTCGAACTGCCTTCGTGATTCATGAAAAACAAATTTAAGGTTTACTATTTAAAACATTTTGAAGCGGTATACATTAGTCGCAAAAAGGTATATAATACGTCTGGAAATGAAAGTATACATTGACAAAAGAAAAGTTCGCAGAGACAGCAAATGTATACAAATAACGCAGTAAAAGGAGCAGATTATGAAAATTAGTAGGGAGTACAGGATTATACCATATACGGTGATCGCGTTACTAATTGACCTGATAGGAAGAAATATAGCAGATAAACTGATGCTTCCCATCTGGTGCGATTCGATTGGAACATTTCTGATGGCATATGTTGCAGGACCTGTATGTGGAGGTGTGGTTGGTTTTACCAACAATATAATATATGGAATCTTTTGTGAGCAGCAGTCTGTATTCTGCGTCATAGGTGCCATAATAGGTGTGGCGGCAGGTTATTTTGCCCGAAAGAAATATTTTGAAAGCCAGTTTAAGATGATGAGCCTGGGAATGGGACTGGCATTGTTTGCTACTTTTGTCTCTGTGATTCTTAAAGTTACGGTCTATGATGGAACAATTCAGAATATCTGGGGAAACCAGGTGGCACTCATGTGCATTGACACCGGATTTCCGAAAATGATATCACTTTTTTTGGGTCAGTTTTGTGTGGAATTTCTTGATAAATTGGTATGTGTTGAGATTGTATTTGGTTTTATTCGGCTTGCCGAGTTTGGCAGAAAACAGCTGGATCATGTGGAAGATACGAAAAAAAGCACAGGAAAGCTGCTTGGATTATTTGTAGTTGCTTTGGCACTGGGTTCAAGTGTCGGTGCAACGCGGGCACTGGCGGATGACAATAAAATAGACTATGATTCTTATCTCCAGAAGATATATGGAAGTGAAGATGGATTATTGTCAGGCGAGGCAAATGATATAGAGCAGACAAAGGATGGAAAGCTCTGGATTGCAACCTATGCGGGAATTTATAAATATGACGGCAATAAGTTCAAGCTTTTCAATAATCTTCCGACAGTTAAGAGCGTTAACTGCCTCTATACAGATGGTGAGGGTCGTCTGTGGGTTGGAACGAACGATAGTGGTATATCGATTCTTATTGACGAAGAGGTTGTCAGCTTCATTGATACGTCAGAAGGGTTGCTTTCAAATTCAATCAGAGACATTACAAGTGATTCCTATGGAAATTATTATATAGGTACGGCAGATGGCATATCGATCGTAACATTAAATGGCGGTATCAAAGTTGTCAAGAATTATGAAGAGTTAAAGAATGCATATCATATGGCATCGGATCATGACGGTAATGTAGTGGTTTCAACAGACAGAGGAGAAGTATACTGGCTGAAAAATGGCGAGATTATACAATCCTATACAGATGCCATTCAGCAGAGCGATATAAGAGGCGTATGCTTTATAGAGGATAACAGGCTTCTTATGGGTTCAACTTCCAATACCATATACGAATACAAAGTTGAAGATGATCGCCCAAAGCTGCAGCGAAAGGCAGAACTTGATGGCATTGAAGCCATTAATTCGTTCTATGTTACAGACAATGGAAACTCAGACATATTTGTATGCGCAGATAATGGTATCGCGGTTCTGCATAACGATTATACATTTAATAAGTTCAAGACGGAGGAATTTTCAAGTACTGTTTACAGTATGCTGATTGATTATCAGGGGAATTTGTGGTTCTGTTCATCAAGAAGAGGACTGCTTAAAATGAGTAAGTCTCCATTTCAGGAGCTTTTTACACAGACAGGTGCAGCGTCTGCCGTTGTAAATACGACAGAAAAATGGCATGATATGCTTTTTTGTGGAACGGATACGGGATTGGTAATTTTAGATGAAGCGAAGAATACGACCATTGAGAATGAGATCACAGAGTTGCTTGCTGGCGTAAGAGTCCGTTCTGTAAAAGAGGACAGCAATGGAAATTTATGGATCGCCACTTCCAGTATGGGAATCTGCAAGATAGATGCCGATACAACGGATGGATATCAGATCAAGGTATTTACGGAAGAGGATGGACTGTCAGGACTGCGTTTCAGAAGTCTTCTGGAGACACAGGATGGCAGAATCGCAGCATCCGGAGATTATGGTATTTCCATCATTAATGGAGATACCGTAGAAGAAGTATATACGATAGACGATGGATTTATTAATGAGAAATCCCTTTGTATGCTTGAATACAAAGGTGCTTTGTATGTCGGTTCGGATGGCGGCGGAATCAGTATTATTCAGGATGGTGCGATAACGGGTCATATCGAGAAGAAGGACGGGCTTTCCTCTGACGTAATTTTGCGTATGGTCTATGAGCCGGAGAGCGACGGCATGTTTATTGTCACAAGCAATGGACTCTGTTATAGAAACGCTAAGGGAGAAGTAAGCTGGCTGGATCAGTTCCCATATAGCAATAACTACGACGTAATCTGCCGAGATGGAACCTGCTGGGTTCTTGGAAGTGCAGGAATCTATGTTGGGAAGGCATCGGATATTATTGCAAATGAAAGAACGGAATATCCGATTATGGATGCCAAGAAAGGACTTCGTTCTTCTTTGACTGCCAATGCATGGCCTTGTAAGGATGGAGATGATTTGTATCTTTGCAGCGGAACAGGCGCGATCAAGATTAATATGTCAAACTATGATATAACAGCCAAGTCCTACAGGATGCTTCTTGATTCGATTCGTGTAGATGACACCAAATACAAAATAAGCCGTTCCGATGTATTGAAGCTTCCATCCGATGTAAGCAAAATTACATTTGAACCAGAAATATTAAATTATTCTGTTTATGACCCATATATAAGCTATTATCTTGAAGGTTATGATTCAACTGAAACCGTATGTCTGCTGAGTGAATTTGGAAAGATTACATATACGGATTTGAAATCAGGAAATTATGTTTTCTATATATCAATACTGGATGGACTTGATAGCGGTGTGATGGAAAGTGCGCACTTTACGATAGAAAAAGAACTTGAAATGTACCAGAATACATGGTTCAAGGTTTATGTGATGTTTATTGTCAGCCTTGTGATTATATGGGTAACATGGAGTGTAACGCGTGTACGTTCCCAGAAAACAATTTTAAAGCAGAAGTATGAACTTGAGTATGCACAGAAACAGATTGATATGGGAAATGAAACAATCCTTTCAATTGCACGTACTGTGGATGCAAAGGATTCCAGCACGAGTCAGCATTCATTCCGAGTATCGGAATATTCGGCGGCGATAGCAAAGCGTCTCGGGTTTTCTGAGAAAAAATGTGAAAGCTTGCGTAAGATGGCACTGCTTCATGATATCGGTAAGATCGGCATACCAGATGCAATCCTGAACAAACCGGACAGACTGACAGATGAAGAATTTGCCATCATGAAATCACATGTGATTAAGGGTGGTGAGATTCTCAAAGATTTCAAGATGATTGAGAATGTAGATCTGGGTGCTTTGTATCACCATGAGAAATATGATGGCACCGGATACTGTCGCGGACTGAAAGGTGAGGAAATTCCGATTGAAGCACGAATCATCGGAATCGCAGATGCGTTTGATGCCATGACTGCGAACCGTATCTATCGGAAACAGTTGGATATTAATTATGTAATTGGAGAGTTAAAGCGGTGCAGTGGAACACAGTTTGACCCGAAGTTGGTTGAGGTTATGCTGTCACTCATAGACGATGGAACAATTGATGTTGCAGCTTTATATAAGAAGTCAAAGGAGAATGGCAAACATGAATAAGAAAAATATCTTATGTATTATCACGTCAATTGTTATGTGCGTTGCAGCCTCTGTTTATCACAACGCAACCAAAACAGAGGGAAATAGCCTGAAAATAGGATTTATATTTCCGGGAGATGAAGTGACACCATATACAGAGAATTTTATTGATGCAATGGACAACCTGATAAAAGAGTACGGCGACGATATAGAGTGTGTTACAAAATATAATGTGTCGGACAATCAGGTTGAGGAATTTTTGGATGAGCTTATAGCAGAAGATTGTAATTATATCATAGCAGCGAGCAATGGATATGAGACAAAGACAAAGGAGGCGGCAGCTGCTTATCCGGATATCGAATTTTGTGTACCTTTGGGCGATAATGCAAATGAAGGCGATGTACTTTCCAATTATCATACATGCTCCGGAACAATCTATCAGGGAAGATATGTATGTGGTGTAGCTGCAGGAGAGAAGCTGAAAGAGATGATCGATGAAGGAACGATAACATCCGATCAGGCCAAGATTGGATATGTTGCATCCTTTGCAGATGAGCAGGCGATATCCGGTTATACAGCATTCTATCTTGGTGTATATTCGGTGGTTCCAGAGGCGACCATGGTGGTAAAATATACCAATGAATGGTCAAATTATTATAAAGAGAAAAAAGCAGCAGAGGAATTGATTCGTCAGAATTGCATTATAATCGCACAGCATTCCGATACCTCTGGACCGGCGGTAGCATGTGAGTCTGCGTCGAGCGCGATTCCAGTTTACCATGTCGGATATAATCAGAGTATGACAGACATTGCTCCGACCACTTCTCTCATAAGCTGTTCGATTGATTATTCATACTATTTAAAAGAGTCTGTGGAAGCACTGCTAAATGGAAAGAAGATCGAAAGCGGTATCGATGGTGTTGTAAATGGACAGGATGCGATGGCTGGATTAAAGGAAGGATGGGTACGTATCCTTGACATTAATCAGGCGATTATGCCAAAGGGGATTGACAGTATCGTTGATGAAACAGTAAAGAAGCTGGAAATGGGTTCCATTCAGGTATTTTCTGGACCGTTTACAGGTGTTAATCCGGATGATGAAACGGATACCATTGATTTATCGACACCGTATATAGAAAATGAAAAGTCATCATCAGCAACATTTAAATATGTTCTGAATGATGTAATTCAGGTAATAGACGGTAAGTGAAACAGAAAGTGAATGTGAAGGTTTACTGCGGACCGCTTGTGCGACTGATTTTCCGCACGATCTTCAGAGAGAAGAAAGAAAAATAAAGAGGTGAACTACCTACGCCCCAAGGGCAGTGAGTTTTGCGTTTGGAAAAGACCAGTGAGGATGATATGGATAATATCCTCACTGGTCTTTTGATTTTAAAATTTAACCGTGATGATTAGATGTTTAATAGGTCGCTGTAAGCCTTTAATGCACCGTCGGTATCATGTGCCAGAACGCGCTTTGCCAAAACCTTTCCCAACTGTACACCTTCCTGATCGAAGCTGTTTAGATTCCATACAAATCCCTGGAACATGATCTTGTTTTCAAAGTGAGCAAGAAGAGCACCCAAGGAAGCTGGAGTCAGCTCGTCACCCGTGATGATGCTGGATGGACGATGACCCTTGAAGTTCTTGTTTAAGTTGTCATCCTTCTTGCCGCAAGCGAATGCAACGATCTGAGCAGCAACATTTGCGCACAGCTTCTGCTGGCTGGTGCTGTTTTCGATGTCAACATCAACGCCCATCTGGCTCTTTCGAAAGCCGACAAACTGCAGCGGAATGATATCAGAACCCTGATGAAGCAGCTGATAGAAGGAATGCTGTCCGTTAGTTCCAGGCTCACCGAAGATAACCGGACCTGTCGGGTAGTCCACCGGCTCACCGAAACGGTTCACGGTCTTACCGTTGGATTCCATGTCACACTGCTGTAAATGCGCCGGGAAGCGGCTTAATGCCTGAGAGTACGGTAAAACTGCGGTAGCCGGATATCCCTGAACGTTTCTCTCGTAAACACCGATCAGTGCATCGAGCATATCTGGGTTCTGGAAGATGTCCTTGTTTGCAGCGAGCTTGTCTTCCTCGGCAGCACCGTCAAGCAGCTGCGCGAAAACATCCGGCCCAAATGCAAGGGAGAGGATGGCACCGCCGACACCAGAAACGGAAGAGTAACGTCCTCCGATGTAGTCATCCATGAAGATAGCGGTCAGATAAGCATCGCTCTTTGCCAGAGGAGAAGTCTCACTTGTAACAGCTAACATATGCTTGGATGGATTTAAACCAGCCTTTCCCAGCGCATCCTTTACGAATGCTTCGTTTGTCAGCGTTTCAAGAGTAGTACCGGACTTGGATACAACGATGAACAGTGCGTGTGCCAGATCAACGCTTGCAAGTACGGCTGCCGCGTCATCCGGGTCTACGTTGCTGATGAACTTGGCTTCCATCTTGAAGGTGTTGTTTGCCTTTGCCCAGTTCTCAAGTGCGATATACAGAGCGCGAGGGCCAAGGTCACTTCCGCCGATACCGATCTGAACAACGGTGGTAAACTTCTCACCATTCTCATTGGTGATCTCGCCTGCATGAACCTTGTCTGCAAAGTCAGCGGCCTTCTTCTGCTGTGCGACATAGAACTCGCGCTTGTCAACACCGTCTGCGATAACAGCCTTTCCGAGCTGTCTGCGTGCCAGATGATGAAGAACCATACGGTTCTCTCCAGTGTTGATTACAGCACCATTGTAAAGCTCCTCAAATTTTTCGGAAAGCTCAGCTTCCGCGGCCAGCTTTGCAAGAGCGGCAAGAACCGTCTCGTCAACCTCTTTTGCAGCGTAATTGTAGTTTAGTCCTGCTGCCATCGGTACGCTGTATTTTGCGACGCGCTCTGCCCCCTTAGCACCAGACATTGCCGTTGCGATGTCTACGTGATTTTTCAGTTTGGAAAGCTCGCTGTAAGAAGCAAGTGTGTCCAGATTTTTCCATGCTGCCATAATAAAATCTCCTCCTTCAATCGGGTGGCTCAGTACATGACGTGTTTTTTATGAATGTGATTTGTGGTCATGCCGACAGCCATCTCTATGTTTGATTATACCGAAAAACAACAGGGATTTCAACTGAAAAGAGAAAAACCATCTGATGTATACAAAGTAGATACGTTCAGATGATTTTTTCTCGTAGCTGTTTATGTAATGTACAGATTATACACGCTGAAATACTGGAATGGAATCAAGCGGTGCGTCTGCGGTGATGACCTGGCCACCTTCGTAAACCTTACCGTCTCTGGTATCTTCCCACTTGCCAGCCGGCAGATAGACCTCACGCGCAAACTGATTCAGATGGAAGATTGGAGCAACCAGGTATTCGCTTCCGAACATGTACTGATCCTGAAGTTCCCAGCACGTTGCATCCTCTGGGAATTCGTAGAACATGGTACGAATAAGCGGAGAACCGTTTGTGGATGCCTCCTCATAGAGCTGCTTAATGTAGTCGTGCATCTCGATACGGATGTCATAATACTTCTTCATGATGCGGTAATTTTCCTCACCGTAGCTCCAAAGCTCATTCGGCTGACCGGTGTGAAGATATCCGCCACCCCAGTCGCGTGTATCTAACGGCGGGATGTTGTAAGGACCGCGGTCACCGTGCATACGAAGAACAGCGGAATATACAGCAAACTCATACCAACGAATTAAAAGCTGCTGGAAATCTGGATCGTTTACATCGTCGGTCATGAAGCCGCCGATATCGGTTGTCCACCACGGAATTCCGGCAAGACCCATATTTAAGCCGGCCTGTAACTGATCATAGAATGCCTCGAAGGTACTTGGAACATCACCAGACCATACGACATTGCCGTACTTCTGGCTGCCTGCCCATGCGCAGCGAAGCAGATTGACAACGGTGCCATCGCCGAGATCTTTCATATTGTCATAGAAGACACGGCTGTACATCTGCGGATACATGTTGCTGCAGGAGAGTGCCGGTCCAGCGATATAGCGATAATTCTCAAAATCATAGACACCATAATCTGGCTCGGAGTTGTCCAGCCAGAAGGCATCAATGCCGAAATCATAGTAATTCTTTTTGCAAACTTCCCATACGTACTTTCTGGTTTCTGGGTTGAAGACATCAATCTCAACACAGTCGCCCTGATAATCGTAGGTCTGAGCAGCGCCGCGCTCGGTGCGGATTAAGAGACCGCGATCCATCATCGGCTGGAAGTTCTCGCTCTTGCGATCAACGGATGGCCATACAGAAACGATAACCTTGATGCCCATGGAATGAAGCTCGTCGACCATGGCCTTTGGATCTGGCCAATACTTGGTATCAAACTTCCAGTCACCCTGAACGGTCCAGTGGAAGAAGTCGATAACGATCTGATCGATGTGGATGCCTTCCTTCTGATACTGGCGGGCAACGGTCAGCACCTCATCCTGTGTACGATAACGAAGCTTGCACTGCCACAGTCCCATGCGGTCCTCCGGGAACATTGGTGCGCGTCCAGTGACAGCAGTGTAGTTTTCAAGGATCTGCTTCGGGCCGTCAGCAACGGTCAGCCAGTAGTCCATCTGCTTGGTGGAGCGGGCAACCCACTCGGTGTAGTTCTTTCCAAATGTAACCTGTCCAACTGCTGGATTGTTCCACAACATACCATAGCCAAGACTGGATACGGCGAATGGAACGGAAATCTGAGAATTTCTCTGGGCAAGCTCAAGGGTACATCCCTTTAAATCCATGTATGGCTGCTGATACTGGCCCATACCGAAGAGCTTCTCGCCGTCGTTGCTCTCAAATTTTAAGTTCAGGCTGTATTCGCTTCCGCCGATGATGCCCTTCCACTCACGGTTAACGGTCTTTAAGCAGCGGCTCTCGCGGCTGAGGGTACCGTCGTAGCTACGGAAATACTCACGTAAAAATTGCTTGCCATCACGATAAAATGTGATAACACCGGCAAAATTTACAACGGCGCTGATGCGTCCGTTTGTGATGGATGCGGACTCGCGCTTGTCGATGGTGCCGTCGCCAACCCAGTGGTCAACCTCGTGGCACTCCACTTCAACATGAGACGGTTCCGGCGTCTCGGTTAAAGCCCAGTCCTCATTGGTAAATTCAGGAAGGCGTGTTGCGCGCACGCGAAGGGAATTCGTTCCCCATGGTTCGATGCGAAGACATTCTCCGCCGTTTCTGGCAATAAGCACGCCATTAGCTGTTTCAAACTGCATAATAAAACCTCCTTATAACGTAATAAAATACGGATTATAAATATAGATTACGATTTTCGCATTTTGTATCGCGTTTTTCATCTAATTGTATTATACTAACAGAAGAAGAAAAATACTTGACCGTTTTTCACAGATTCTAACACAGAATTGACGAGGAGAACCATATGAATCAACTTGAATTTGCGCGCATCCATGAGATGCAGTTTCACGGAGATATCCGCTTTCATTTGCGGCTGCATGAGATGACAAAGGAACCCTTCTGGCCGGAGCCGGTGCCGCCACACTGGCATGAGGAGTATGAGTTTCTGGTGATTACGAATGGCACGGGGACAGCGAGCCTAAATACGAGGACAACGCACATCGCGGCAGGGGATGTTTTGTTTATCAATGCAGGGATGGTGCATTCATTTCGCGGTGAGGAAAACGATCCGCTCGGATTTTTTGCGCTTGACTTTGGACGTGAACTGCTAAGCAGCTACGGAAACGACGATATTCAGCAAAA
>CAVCXB010000036.1:0-25381 GCA_963605535.1 Wujia chipingensis | reverse complement strand
TTTTTCTCGGTTGGCTCGTCCGTTTTAGATGTTTGTTTCTTAATTACGGTGCAAAGATACGGCATTATTTTTAATTATGCAAGATTTTGCATAAAAAAATATGCAGGAAAATATATAATTTATTTCAAACGGCAAACAATCGTGTCAATCTATAGTAGATTATAGTAGATTACAAGCTATTGAATATCTGCACTTTGCTCCACACCTCGCGCAGGAGCAACTGGGCTGATAGCGAGCGTAGTCTACACGACGTATTCTTCAATGAATTAATACGTTGCTGAGATTGATTACTTAGACTTGCTATTTCCATCTCAGTAAATCCGAGACGCAGTAACGTGTGAACTAATACCGCTCTAGCTAGAGTAGCATCAGCACGGCGTGAATGACGGATAGTATGAAGGGGAAGGTTCACGGTGCTGGCTACAATTGTCAGTACCTTATTATATATAGAAGTCAGTTGTCTGTTCATTATAATAGTGTTTCTTGACGTATAGACATAGTAAAGGCTTGCAATACGCAGACTGCAAGCCACGACAGGACAACCAACTATTTTTTCTTTTGATAGATGTATAAATAAAGTAGGATAGCTGCAAAAGTAACGTATACAAGTGCATTAAGACTCTTTTTCACACAAGAAATCAACGAAGGGCGAGTGCTCGCCTCCACCTCGCGGACTGTCGAATTCGCGACACCGCGATTCCGCTCTTTCGTTTCGTTGTGATTCTGCTTCAAAGAAGTACTATGATGGTCGGCAGAAAGAGCATTTTTGTTGTGATACGTTTCCTTGTTATGTGTCACATATGTATGTTTTACATTTCCTGAGCTATCAACTACCACGTATGCAACTGTCGTTTCGTGAACACTATCACGAAGTTGTTCGGTGTGCACTACAGCCGTAGTGTCGTAGACCAGTAGCGTATCAGCATGATTGATGATTAACGTGTCGGTGACACGTTCTATATGTGTAGTTGTGTGATTGGAGCATCCAACCACCACCATAGACGACAACACAATCAGGACAACAAGTAATTTATTCATACGTTGCATTTTCATTGTCTTTAATTGAAGGAGGTTCTGCGCGTCCAGGCCTTTTTCGACAACTCAACATAGTGCGAACGACCGCAGCAGTTTGTTGCTTTTTCTGAATGTCGTACTCTGCCCGTTGAGGAGACACAATTGCAAGCCAGTCCGCAAGAATGCTATATGCTAGATAGTTTTCAATTGCATTCTGTAGTTGTATTCCTGTAGCTGAGAATGAGCTAGGGGTGTAAACCTCTATCGTGCTCCCTGTAGCAGTTTGTGTTACTGACGATAAATATTTACCAATTAGCGCTGCGAGGGCGTTAAGGCTTTCGGTGTAGTACAACTGAAAGTCTTTTATTTCCATGTCCGACGCATACACACGCCCATAACTGCCCGCATTGCCCGCATAAATATCGGCTGCTCCAATGTAGGCAGACTGTTTTTGCACAATATCGTACACGTCTTGCATTACTATCTTAATTGATTCTGTCTTCATTTCTCTTCTTCGTTTAGATTTGCCAACGTCCTCAGTCGTTCATCTATGCCTAGTTCTTCGCTGTTATAGTTCATGTCAACCGAAACGGCCTGCAGACGCGGCACCGCGTACTGCATGAGTTTCTCAGCGATAACGAGGCGGTCGCGCGCTTCCAACTCGGCGAAATCGCTATCCATTAGTCCTCCGTCCACGTACCCTTGAAGCATCTTGCATATAGCTTCGCGGCCTAACTGCGTGACCCGATTAGGTGTTCCTTTTGTTCGTCCTCCCGTTTTTGTGCTTCCCTTAGCTTTTGCCATCAATTAAAACTTATATGAGTAATGCAAATATAACGAGGTAGCTTTACCGCGTAATAATAAGAATTAACAAAACAATATATTATGGCAGGTACAGTAATTAGTGCAGCTTTGCAAATAGCAGGTGGCATAGCAGGTTCTATTATACAACAGAAAGCTATGCAGGAAATGAAGGCTAAGCGTGAAAAGTATAAGAATCAACTCACTAGCGAATATAATCGCAAATACAACGAGGACCCTCTTCAGAGAGCCGACACACAACGTCTGCTCACGAAGACATTCGAATCTATTAAGAATCGCAACACCCAGGCCGCAGCGCAACAGGCTGTTGCAGGTGGTTCGGAAGAAGGAGTTGCAGCCGCACAAGAGGCAAACGCAAAGTCAATTAGCGACACTATGTCGAACATCTCCGCCCAAAACTCCGCTAGAAAGGATAGCATTGACACGCAGCATCATCAAGATATGAATAGCCTTTACAACGAAGAGCAACAAGCAACGATGAACACCGCTCAGCGAACTGCAGAAGCTGTGAAGTCGATGAGTAGTGCAGCAGGGAATATTCAAAGTGCATCCAATACATTCAAGGACGGGAAGGAAAACTCAACGAAAAAAATCTAGACTAGCATGAGAACAATCGAAGCCAGGCAGAGCACGCAACAAGCGGCGTCTCCTGCTCCCACTACCGTAGCAGTACCCGCCCAGCCACCTGTCGCAGACACTGGCAACACGGGCAACACTGGCACAGGCGACAACAACACGACGGAACAGGTCAATCCCCTCATGCAAGCGGCCGTCGACAACATCTCCAGAATACCTACCACATCGCAAGTTCAATATACTCCTTCTGAGGAAACCACGCAAGCAAAGCAGAATAGGGATATGAACATGAAGCAGATAGTAGAATATCTGCAACACGAAGTAGATACCAATCAGGAACCCGATGAAAAGGCCAAGGCGAAGCAGCGAAGACGGGAAAAGGCAAAACTATGGATGTCGGCACTAGCAGACGGCATCAGTGCTATTGCGAACATGACGGCTCAAGCGAAAGGGGGATTCAATCAATACGACGCAAATAGTGGCTTGACGAAAAAGTGGGAGGAGCACTACAAGAATATGCTTAATAAGCGCAAAAAGCAAAACGAAGCACGCTATAGCGCAATCCAGTCGCTGTACGGAATCAACGACAATCAGTATAAGGAGGCGGCGCAACATGACAAGGATAATGCTGACTTCAACCTGAAGCAAGAAAAAGCGAACAGGGAAAATGCTACAAAGAAAGCCGAACTTCTAATACAAGCTGACGAAGCACTAAGAAAAGGCGAGCTTGATAAATACGATGCGCTTCTTAAGGCTGCGCAAGCCAACAAAGCAAGAGTGGAGGCGCAGTGGGCTCCGAGAGTCAATCAAGCAAAAGTGAATAGCTACAATGCGGCCGCTAACAATAGTAATGCGTCGGCAAAAGAGCACGGTGCACGAACAGCGCAGATACAACAAAATGCGGACAACTCACACGTTATCACTGTTCACGATGGCAGCACGGGCCAAACAACCGACTTTAAGGTCAAGAAGAACAAATGGACTAGAGCTAATGTAGGAAAGCTGTATTGGATTCTCACAGGTCGGCAGCCCTATACTGAAGCAATTGACGGAAAGCGAACCTATCGAAGCATGAGTGACATGGAAACCGAAATAGGCTCGAGACTAATGGTCCGCCCCAATGGTCAAACTTCCAAAAATGTGCAGAACGCACTAATCTATCTTAACTCATTAACGCAGTAAAATGGGAAGTAATCGTATATCGAATGAGGAATTCCTTCGCAATTTGGGAATAAGCAAGACACCGAATAATAATAATGCCAAAAAGGCAAATGCTTCGCAAGGAAGCAAGCCAAAGCCTGCTCCAGAACAACAGCCTGCTCCAGAACAACAGCCTGCTCCAGAACAACAAAGTAATCAACAGCGTTGGAAGCTAAAAATCCAAGCGATGATTGACAATGTTGAGAATATGAAACAAGACCTCGTAGATTCTGTGCAACGCACGAAGAACCGCCTAGACTACGCGAAGGCTGGTGCCAGACTGAACGTGCCCCGTTTGAGGGTTGGCGACAAGGGCAGCGGTGTGAAGGTTGGGCAGAACAGGCGCGTGGTGGCCACGAAGCCGAAGTTCAACGCGCAGTCGGGCAAGATGGAGCGGACGTACATCACGGAGGCAGGCAACGAGTACTCCTCTCGTGCCTTAGCAGACCTTGAGCAAGGCCTCATTGATAAGGTGGCAAGTCAGCCGCTCGGTCTCGACATGAACGACCAGCAGATAAAAGCCGCGCAAAAGCCAACCAATGACGCCGTTGCTGCCCTATGGAAAGAGGCAGAGGCGCAGCACCAGGCAGACAAGGTGAAGTACGCCGATAACGAGTACAGTGGTAGCCAGTGGCTCCATTCCGGGCGTGAGATGCGCATGGTTGACGCGTCGGAGCGAGCCTACAAGAGCGATGTGTCGCATATGACCCGCTTTGACCTTCAGAAGATGATGGACAATGCATGGCAGCGTGTGGGCGAGCAAATGACGGCATCGTGCTACGAGAAGCTGAAGAAGCAGTATCCCAACGCCCTCGAACGCCAGTTGCAGATGTCGGCAGAAAAGATGGCCCGCAGTCTGTCGGACAATGCGGTGTACAATTATGCCGTGGCGCAGAATACGCCGAAGAGTACGTTGGAGTTCTTTGCCAAGACTGCTGCCGACACGAACCTGTTGCGCTCTATCCGCAAAGGACTTGCACGAAGCGAAGCCGGCACGACTGGCGACATGTCCGCCTACGAGCAAGCCATGAGCAACTACGGCAAGAACCACCGATGGGCACAGATTGGCGGTACGATAGCCGGCATGATGTTCGACCCCACTACCTACATGGCAGGCGGTGTGGGTTATGGTGCAAGCAAGTTGGCACTTGGCGTAGGAGGCCGCATCGTAGCGAAAAAAGCAGCCACCAGTGTGGGCTCACGACTGTTCGGCAGTACGCTGACTGGGCGTGTTGCAGCAGGATTGGCCGGCGGTGCCGGCAACTTTGCTACCTATGAGGGCATCAAGGAGGGCGAAAGCCAGTTTGTGCATGGTGGCCACATCAATGCAAAGACAGGCGAGAACGAGGGCTATTCGTCTGGTGAAGTGCTGAGTTCGTCACTCCATGGTGCAATACTCGGTGGAGTGACCGGTAGCTTATCCCCGTTGCTCGGCAATGTGGCCGACAAATGGGTGAAGGCTACCTCGAACACGGCAGGCAAGGTGGGCATCCGTGCAGGAGAGTTTGCCACGTCGACCCTTGCTGAGGGTACGATATTCTCCGTTCCCGAATGGATTAGCGGAGACCGCGACAAGATGGACGTGTGGACGGACAACATGGCGATGATGCTTGGCTTCAAGGGCAAGCACGTGGTGGAGACTGCCCCTCGCGTGATTGCCGGACTGCGCCCCGTGGCGGAGCCGAAGACCATGGAGGAGCGCAACCACAACCGCATGAACTTCATGGAGCGGCTGCGCACGCAGATGAACGCGAGTCCGAGCGACATGGCCTTCACGAAGGAGGAACTCGAGGAGTTGCAGAGAAGCGGCTATGGCGACCTTGCCAGCCTGTTTGCCAAAACTCCCAAGCAGAAGGAGAAGCCCAAGCCCAACGCAAAGTCTACTACCACAGACGGGAAGACGATGAACTTTGACATTCCCGTAGCCGATGCAGAGAATATGTGGCTGAAGCAGCACCCACAGTTTGACGGCTACGAGGCTATGGAACGCCTTGTTCAGGACCCGAGCGTTAGCCAGAGTGCGAGAGCAAAGGCTTATTTTATCCTCACTGACCGTAGGTTGCCGATGGGAACCGTTAGCGGTTGCACTACGGAACATGACGACAAGGGCAACATCTATGTAAAGTCCGTCACTGCAGATGGTGAGGTGGTGACGAACAGACGCTTCGCGGACGAGGCATCGGCCAAGAAGGAGCAAGCCAGAATCATGCGCCAATTGGAACTCAACTCCGTTGACGTGGGTGAACGTTACACAGAGACGAAAGTATTCAACAAGTTGTGGAAAGCTGTCGTTAAAGCCGTTGCCCCTGATGCAGACTCCAAGGTTGTGCTGCGCAACTACCTGGCCGCGAAGCGGGGCGACAAGGACGCGCTTAAGAACTACGGAAAGATGATAGAATCCCTTGACAAACTCATAGACGAGAACAAGGGTATGTTATATGCCGAACGCCCCGAGGGTATCCGTGCCGCCATCAAGGAGGAGACCGGTGTAGACGTAGACTCTGCCATCAAGAAAAAACCGAGCAAACGCACCGAACCCGAGCAAGCAGCAGTGGAGGATTACCTGCGGAGACTGTATGCCAAGCCCGAAGTCGATGAGGCAGAGGCGGCAGCTAACTACGACCCATCACGTGCCTTGGAGGACGAAGAGACGCGACGCATCAGACAAGAGGTAGCCAATATAACCAACCGGGAAGGGTTTATACAACGTGGCACGCTGGAAGTTGACGACAGAGCTGTTTATATCGTCAGCGGGAAAGTCAGCATGTTCGAGGATGGAAAGGGCATTGACAAAGCAAATAGCGATAAAACGATTGTCGTGGTGGATGCCGAGACTGGAGAGAAGAAGTTTGTTTCTCCCCAAGATATACGATCAGTTGAACAACCTATAGAAGCTCAGCCCTACCTCGACCAACGTTTGGCTGAAGCCAGACAAGCAGAGCAGACACAACAAGGATACAGCCAATCGCCCCAAGAAGGAAGTCAACCCCAAGAAGGAAGTCAGCCCCAAGAAGGAAGTCAGCCACAAGAAGAAGCCATACCCCAATATGGTGCAAACAACCGTTTTACCGTAGTTGACGACGAAGGATACGTGATTGATGGTGAGATACAAGCCATCACGGAGGATGGCGTAGAAATTCGCACCGATGAGCCATTACACGGAAAGACGGTGCAAGTCATCCCTGCTGAAGAGTTTGAGGGAATGCTCGAAACACTGAAGGATGAAAGCGGAAACACGATTTGGGAACGCTACATTCCTGAATTGCAGCCTCAAGAGGAAGGGCACGAAGTTACTCCAGGGGCAGTAACAGACTTACAGCCAAATGCAGGCTACAACTATAGCGTAAATAACGAAACTATAGATAGCGAAATCGCAGGAGAAGTCCCTCGGAAGGCCATGCGCAAATATGCCGAGGCCACTGCAGCCTATCTCAACGGAGAACTAGACGAGCGAGGCTATTTGCTTGCATTAGAATACAACGAACATTGGTTGGACAACGAGGCTACCCCCGAAAAGATTAAGGAAGAAGTTTACAATCAAGTTGCTTCTTTCTCGCACTACCTCAACAAGGAAGAAAAGCCCCAAACAGTTGAGAACGTACCAAATTCAGAGGGAAGTGTACCAGAAACGACCGAAACTTTACCGAATGAGGGCGAAAGCGCACCGACAAACCCCGAAAGCGTACCGACCGAGAGCGAAACACCAGCCGAAAAAGCATCCCCGCAAGCGGAGGAGGCAGAAAAGGCAGAGGAGCCACCCCATATAAAGTACTCTATTCAATCAGGCAATAAAGTAAGAGATTACGACATCGTACCTTATGAAAAGACAAAAGACGATGGCACCCGCGAAATAACATTTGGCGGAACACTTACCTATGCCAAAGGTGCACCTAAAGGACACGAAGAAGGTGAAGTAAGAACCATTGCCGAAGGAATGGGTGCCATTAGAATAACCGAGAGCGTCATCGACTTTGAAACATACGCAATATTAGGTTGGCGTTTTTTAAATGAGGGTGAACCAGACGCATACTTTTTTGTAGAAGGACGGGAGGATATTCGGGGACTATGTACGAGCATTCTAAAAGGGACTGAGGCCAAGCCGGACTATAGAGCAACTAAAATAGTTATTGCGCCTGACGGACGCATGTTCGCAGACCTTCGCGTTATTGGCGGTAAATCCATAAGAGTTCCTCTGAGATGGAACCCCGTCGAAAAACCCAATCAAACGGTGCTATCTCTCATTCCCGTAGACAAGGAAGGAAAGCCCATGTTCGAAAAGGCAGATAGAGCAACTGCCCTTGATGCACTCAACGAAGCAACTGGTGGCAACGAGGAACGCACCACAGCCATCGTCAATGCACAGGTGCAGCAGGCGCAGAAGACACTTGACACATTGAAGAAGAAGCAGCCGACGAAGAAAGCCCCTGCGCTGAAAGGTTCACCCATGGAAATGATTAAGGCGCAGCAGGAAGCCGACGCTGCCTACGATGCCGCCATGAAGCAGTACAACAGTCAGGTGGCACAGGCTGAGGAGACGCTTAATGCTTGGAAGAATATTCAATCATTGATGGTAAATCGCAAGCAAGCCAAGGAGGAATACTATAATCCAGTTGAGGAGAGTGCTCAAGGTAACGAAGAAAATCAACCTGCTGAGAGAAGCGGAAGCGAATCAACAAGTACTGAAGAGGCTGCTGAACACCAAGGTGATTTGACAGAGACCAACTCAGAACAAGCAGGAGAACTGGATAATAATGGACGATTAGAAGAGCGTAGGGCAAAGATACTGGCTAATATGGGCGACAAATATTCTTTGTCAGAAGAACAAGCGGATAATGGTGAAGCCTTTATCCAAAATGAAAGTGGCTCAACGAACCTTGCCAAAATTCCCGATGAGATATTTGACCGCATAGGTATTTCACCCATGCCGTTCAAGTTGACTGAAACAATGGGATGGCATGTGTTTGACCATCACGGCAAGGAGGCAAAACTTAATTCAATAAGTGATGCGGTTGATTTCGTCCTGTCGATTGTCAACAATGTCGACCATGTGAGATTGGGACGTGACAATAGTTACATTTTCTCTGTTGAAAACAATCGAAAGAGAGTTGGTAGACGCGCTGTTACAATAATGATTAACAGCAAGACTGGAGAATTTATGGGTATCAGAACGTCTGGGTACGAAACATTGAAGAATATTCAAGAAAGACCATTGCTTTGGGAACGGGGCGCAGACACCGCTCCTGAAGATGTCGCAACTCCAACCATTACCACTATCGAACCTCAACAAGGCGACGAGAGAACGAGCCGCACTAAAGGTCAGAGCAATGAATCTTTCAGTGGCAAAGATAAGAACAATCCGTCAGATTCGCAAGAAGAATCGGATAAAGCAGCTGAAAAGGACGAAACGACTCCACTTTCTACCAAGATTGAGGAGGCTTCGAAGAATGTCAACACCGAACCCACCGAGGCTCAGAAAGAAACGGCGACTCCTGCACCAGCGAAGCCAACCATCAGCGAGGCCGACATTATTAAGCTCGTAACGGAGCATCCGTTATTCAAGGAACTTGTTGACGGGAACCCGAACGCGGAAGCCGCACGTAATGTTGTGAAGGGCAAGATAATGAGAGACGTCCGTAAGAAACTTCGCAAGGATGGATTTGTGGACGCTTACGAGCAGTTATTCACTGACGATGACTTTAATCTGAAGATAATTGACGCGGCATTCTCGCAAAGGAAGGAACCGGACACTCCTGCAGCCGAAAGCAAGGGCTACACCATTACGCCGTCCACCTACACCAACAAGAAGGGCAAGACGAGCGATGTATCGCTGCTTACCTTTGACCACAAGTTGACTGCCGACCAAGAGCGAGCCGTCAAGGAATTTGCCAAGGAGAGACTTGGCGAGGGTCGCTTTGCCCCTGCACGTGGTTGGAAAGATAAGGAAAGCGGAGGCTGGATGTTCCGCAATGAGGAGGACGCACAAAAGGCGGCTGAAATGGTGAACGATGCCGATGCCGTGCAAGATGCACTACCTATGTCGGCCAAGGACATGAAGGAAGCAAACGATAAGGCAGTAGGCGAAGAGACCAAAACAAAGCGCCAGCAGAAGGAAACGAAAGAGCAGCCTAAGCAGGAAAAAGCGAAAGAAGAGCCTAAGCAAAAGAAGGAGAAGCCCAAGAGCAAATTTGTAGACGACGAAGATGCGGAACGATTTGAAGAGTTGCGCGAACGCCTACGACGAAAGCTCAATGGGCAATTGAACATGGGCACCGACCCCGAGGCATTCTCTATTGGCGTAGAAATGAGTTTCCTTATGCTGAAGCACGGAGCACGCAAATTCTCAGAGTTTGCCCAAAACATGATTGAGGCCCTGGGCGAAAACGTACGTCCCTACCTCAAGGCATTCTACAACGGAGCACGCGACCTGCCCGAGATGGCTAAATTCGAGAAGGAACTGACCCCCTACGAAGAAGTGCGCACCTTCGATGTGAAGAATTTCGACAAGGAAGGGGCTAAAGACCTCGTTTCCACCGCAGACCATGTTGTGCGCGAGCAAGAAGTGGAGAATGAAGCCGAGGAAGCCAAGGGTAAGCTAAAATCGCAACGCAATGAGCAACGAAAGAAAGCCGATGTGGACGAATTCGTGAATAAGGCAAAAGCGGATATGGCTGCCAAGTTGGAGCAAGTAAAATCGCAACTTGATAAGAAAATTCTAACTTCACAAATTGCGCAACGTGAAAGATATGTTGACGAATTGAGCGAACGCGTGAAGAATGGTGAACGAAAAGGCACTTTTGCTGGAACAAAAAATGTAGATTTGCAGTCCACATTGCTCAGATGCATTGGCGAGATTGACGCGCTCAAAGACGCATTGAACAATTTGCCAGCCAAACCTACGACTGAAAGCATTGCTGACAATCCGCAGTCGTGGGTCGGTCGCACATTCACCTATAACGGTACCAAGTTGGTATGCAAAGCCGTGGACGGCGACTATGCCACATTCGACAATAAGTCCACCTTTATGGGCATGGGCTTTGATGTGCCTACCGTGCAGAGCTACCTCAAGAGCGGCAAGTTACAAGTGGAAGGTGCCAAACCGGTAGAAGCCAAGCACGTGAACGTTTCCCAAAAGGCGGAGCGCATTGCCAAGGAGGCAAAGAAAAAGGCGGAGAAGAAACAGAAACAAGTTAAACCCGAGCAGCAAGTAGACGATTCGCCTACCGAACAACTCGATAAACCTATAAACGAGAACAACAATGAACTGGAACGAAATCGTGGCAATGTACGCTCCCAAGGGGTGCGAGCCGACAATCGTAGGGAGCGCGGAGGAAGAAGCTCTCAACGAGACAGCAAAGAAGTACCACAAGAAAGTGGAAGAACTGACAGACGAGGAGAAAGCGGAAGCCCAAGAACAGGCGGAGAGATATCGCAGGGCAACGAACGACGCCTCGGACGCTTACCGAGGGTAGACGAACCCAAGAACACACGCAACAACCATTCGGAGCGCGGCGTAGACCATGCCCCCACAGTGGTTCGTGAGCGAATTGAAGCCAACGTCAAAGCCATTGAGTTGGCGCACGAGTTGCTCGAGAGCGGCGAAACGGCCACTCCCGAGCAGATGCGTGTGCTCCGACAATTCAGCGGTTGGGGCGGTTTAGGCGGAGCCTTGGACTATCAAGGTGCCGACTGGAAGATAAGAGAGCGCAACCAAAAAATACGCGAATTGCTTGGGGAGGAAGCCTACCAACAAGCCGTGATGAGTGCCAATAGTGCTTACTACACTCCCGCTTATGTGGTGGACACCCTTTGGGACATTGCAAAGCAACTCGGTTTCAAGGGTGGCAACATTTTGGAAGGGTCGGCTGGTATTGGCAACGTATTAGGACAAATGCCCACCGACATGAGCGAGCGCAGCGATATTCATGCCATCGAGATAGACGGAACATCAGGCGGTATACTATCGTTGCTCTATCCCGATGCTAAGGTTGATATACAAGGATTTGAACAGACTCGCATTCCCAATGGTAGTGTAGACTTGGCTATCACCAATGTTCCTTTTGTCACAGGTCTCCGTGTGAACGACACCACTGGCGATGGCGACTTGTCGAAGAAGTTCCACAACATTCACGACTTCTGCATCGCGAAAAACGTTCGTAAACTGCGTGAGGGTGGTATTGGTATCTTTATATCGTCGAACGGCACCCTTGACAATAGTAAGGCTTTGCGCAATTGGATAGTGAACGAAGGCGGGGCTGACTTCATTGGAGCATTCCGCATGAACAACAAAACCTTTGGCGGAACAACCGTGACATCGGACATCATCGTTATCCGCAAGCGCGTGAACGGCCAGAAGTCGCCCCAGGCCATCGACGTGAGCACCACTAGCGGCGAGCGCACTGCCGAATATCAAGAGCCTGGGGCAAAAGAGCCTAAGCAAATATCCATGGACTACAACACGTATTTCATGGAGCACCCCGACCACATGGCTGGTGAAATGCGCTTTGCCTTTGAGGAGGGCGACACATTTAGACCCACGAGCAAAGGGCTTTATCCTGTTAGTGGCAAGGACCAAAACAAGATGCTAGCCAACTTCGTGAAATCATTCACCGAGGAGGTTGGAGGCAACGTGGCTTCCACGAAAAGCGAAAAGTCCTCTTATGTCAGCGACGTATCAGCCGACGACAAGAAAGTTGGCGAAATGTACATGAAAGACGGCAAACTTGTCATTGCAGATGCTGGCGGTTATTACCCTCTTTCGGTAAACGACAAAAAAATAAAAGGACATACCAAGCAAGAGTGCTTCAACGACTATCTGGCCATCAAAAATGCATTGGCAGACGTGATGAATTATCAGATTGAAAGCGACGACAATGCTGGACTAAAGCCTTTGATAGCTAAACTCAACAAAGCGTACGACGACTTTGTTAACACCTATGGCCATTTCAACAAGAACAATCAGTTGGCATGGCTGCGCAACGACGTAGACTACCCCAATGTGTTCTCATTGGAGACATACAAGGAACAAGGAGACGGCAAGGGAGGCGTTGTCAAAACCTACGGCAAAGCCGATGTGATGAAAGACCGCGTTGTGGAAAAGAAAAGCGAACCACACCCCGAAAACGTGAAAGACGGTGTCGTGGTGAGCATGTTCAAGAACGGACGCATTGACGTGCCTTACATTGCAGCCCAGCTCGGTAGGAGCGAGGAAGCCGTAAAGCACGAAATTATCGAAAGCGGCTATGGCTTTGAAGACCCGACGACACGGCAGATGGAAGTGTCGTATCAATACCTGAGCGGGAATGTGCGTGAAAAGTTGCGACAGGCAGAAGCCAACAACGAAAACGGAGAATACACTGGTAACATCAAGGCATTGCAGGAGGTTGTTCCCATGAATATTCCTGCCCACTTGATAGACTTTACACTCGGTTCTTCGTGGCTTGATCCAAAAATCTATGACGAGTATGTAAAAGACCGAACAGGTATTGACGTGCATTTCACCGCAGCGGATGGCACATGGTTCATGAAAGCCCCCGCATACGGAACGAACATAGAGAAGAACCGTGCAATGGGCGTGGTAAGCGATATTCTCGGGAAAACCATCATGGGACACGAGCTCATTGAGGCCGCAATTCAAAACAAAAGCATTGTCGTTTCACGCACTGAGAGACACTATGACGGCACAACAGAAACTATCACCGACCGCGAAGCCACGGCTGCTTGTGCTGCGAAGATAGATGAGATACGGCAAGACTTTAAGGACTGGGCACGCCAAAAAATGCAGAGCGATGCAGATATGTCGGCACGCATGGAGCAAGAGTACAACGACCGCTTCAACAACTATGTGCCAATGAAAATCCCCGACGAATTCGTGCCCAAGTACTTCGAAGGTGCCACTCACAAATTTGAGATGCGCCCTCACCAGGGCAAGGCCATTGTGCGCGGTACAATGCAACCTCTGCTACTTGCCCATGAGGTTGGAACAGGCAAAACATTCACCCTCATCTCTACCGCCATGGAGATGCGCAGACTCGGCACAGCACGCAAACCAATGATTGTTGTGCAGAATGCCACCGTAGGTCAGTTTGCCAATGATGCAAAAGAGCTTTACCCCAATGCCAAAATTCTCGTTCTCAATGACGACGACCGCAACGCTGAAGGAAGAAAAAAATTCTATGCCAAGATAAAGTATAATGATTGGGACATGATCATTATTCCACAAAGTGCGTTGGATAAAATTCCCGATAGCATTGAGCACCAAAAGCAATTTGTGCAAGACAAGATAGACGAGAAAACGGCTGTGCTTGAGCAGATGCGTGAGGCTGGCACGAGCGGAAGTGACCAAATTACCAAACGAGCCGAAAAAGAATTGGCAAAGCTGGAGGCTGAGATGGCTGCATTAACTGACGAAATGACAAAGAAGCCAACAGCAGGCAGCGAGAAGAAAAAAGCCGTAGCCAAGCAGAATGCGGAAGTCAAGGCACAAGAAATGCTTGACCGCAGCGTGGACGATGTGGAGAGCTTCGACGACATGGGTATTGACGCATTGCTTATTGACGAGGCACACGAGTACAAGCACCTCGGCTTTGCCACCGCCATGCAGCGAGGCGTGAAAGGAGTTGACCCCTCATATAGCAAAAAGTCACAAGGTTTATACCTCAAGACACAAGCCGTATTGGAGAAGAACAATGGGCGCAACGTTGTCTTTGCCACGGGTACCCCTATCAGCAACACTGCAGCAGAGATTTGGACTTTCATGCGCTACCTCATGCCTAAAGATGTCATGAGGGAGTATGGCATTTACTATTTTGACGACTTTGTTCGCAATTTCGGCAACATTCAGCAAATGCCTGAATTCAACACCAGTGGCAAGTTTAAAGAAGTAAACCGTTTTGCAGGTTATGTCAATCTGCCCGAGTTGGTGCGTATTTGGTCGGGGGCGGCAGATACCGCATTAACCAAAGACCAAAAGGAATTGGTGAAGAAGATACCCGAAATAGAGGGCGGCAAGGCTCAAGATATCTACTTGCCACAAACACACGCTTTGCGTAGCGTGATGAAGTATGTGCGTAAGCAGTTGGAGGAGTTCGAGCAAATGAGTGGCAAAGAAAAAAGAGAAAACAGTCATATTCCACTCACTATGTACAATATTGCCCAAGGAGCAGCAGTTGATGCTCGTTTGGTGCAGGTGGATGCAGAAGACGAACCCAATAGCAAAACCAACGAAGCAGTGCGCCAAACCCTACGTTCATTGGAGGAGACTGACGACTACAAAGGAACCGTAGCCATCTTTGCCGACCATTACCAGAACAAGCGCAGCGGCTTCAACTTGTATGAGGATATCAAGAAGAAACTCGTGGCGCAAGGAGTTCCGGAAAGCGAGATTGCCGTAATGAATTCCAGTATGACCATTAAGAAGAAACAGGAAATCTTCGATAAGGTGAACCATGGCGAAATACGCGTAATACTCGGCAGCACCGCTACGCTCGGCACGGGCGTGAACATACAGGAACGATTGCACACTCTCATCCACCTCGACGCACCCAACCGACCGATGGACTACACGCAGCGCAACGGCCGCATCCTCAGACAGGGTAACTTGCACAAGGAATGGGGCAAGCCTGTACGCGTGCTCCGCTTTGGCGTGGAGGACAGTCTCGACGTGACGGCCTACCAACGATTGAAGACCAAGGGCGCAATAGCCGACAGTATAATGGAAGGCGAGCGCCTGATGCAAGACAGCATGAACAATCGTGTGCTTGAAGAGGAAGAAGACGTGTTTGGCGACACCGTGGCGCAGCTCTCGGGTAGTGAGTATGCCCTATTGAAAAACAATGCGGAGAAAAACGTACGCAAATACGAGAGTCGCAAAAAACAATATGAGGCCGACCAAACCTACATCCACAACGCCAAGCCGAAGTTGGAGGGACAGATAAAGGCCGCAGAGCAGCGAGCTGAAGAAGCCAATGCACACCTGCTCGGCGTGCAAGAAGCTTTCCCCGATGGTAAATTCAAAGAGATAACCGTAGGTAAACAGAAGTTTGGCACGGTGGATGACATGGCCGACTTCACAAAGGAACACAACAAGAAGATTCTCGATGCCGTAAAGGCTATGAAAGAGAATCCTAGCAGCACGTCGCAGACACATACTCTCACATTATCGCTAGGTAATTATAACTTTACAGTTAAGACTGAGTTAACCCGCGAGACGGTAAACAGTAGAGGCTTGTTGCATACCGAAGTGCGCCGCAAAATGACCTACTCTTGTCCCGAGCTTGGGCTGGAAAACGTCCCCGTAAAGCAGTCGCTATTGCGCAATGCCGTCCAGGACATAACCGAAAACGTGATTACAGGCAAAGACTTTGCCGAGCAGCACGACTACGCCACACGAGCCGCTGCACACGGTAAGTCAGAGTTGGAACAGTTGAAACAAAGAGAGGGCAAACCGTTCGAGTTTAGCAAGGAACTTGAAGAGGCCAAGCGTCAGTTGGAGGAATACTCCGAAGCTATGAAAGCCGAAATGGCGGAGAAAGAAAAGAAGTACGCCGAAATGGACGCAGACGTTGAAGCAGCTACCGATGTAGCCGTTGACGAGGCCGAAGAAGACAACCTCAAGTTCCGCGCAGAAGACGAAATAGAGGAAGAAGAGACGGATGCTGCAGAGATTGCTGAACAAAGCTCCACTTCTCCCGAGGCCATGACCGAGCGAGTGAACGAACTTTCGGAACGACTCCACACCCCCGTGCGCATTGTCCGCACGGAGGAGGAAACGGCCGCTTTGCCCACCGAACGCCAACGCAAGTCGAAGGGCCACTACAATCCCAAGACGGGCGAGGTGACTATCGTTGTGCCCAACAATACCAATGTGACCGACGTGGAGAACACATTCGTGCACGAGGTGGTGGGCCATGACGGACTGCGCACGTTGTTCCCCGAAGAGAAGACGTTCAACAACGCCATGGATGAACTCTACCGCGTGTCGAACGAGGGCATTCAGCAGAACATCGACCGAAAGGCACAGAAGATGTATGACGCCGAGGTGCAACGCATTCTTGAGCGCAAGCGCAAGGAACACGAGGCCAAGGGCGAGAGGGGCGACCACTATGCCGACATGGCTGAAGCCCATGCCGAGGCGAGCAAGAAGAGCGACAAGTTCCGACGTGACGCCACCGAAGAGTATGGCTCAGAGTTAGCTGGTCGCATCGGTGAGAGTGGCTTTGAGAAGATGAGTGCCGAGGAACAAACCTTCTGGGGTAAACTAAAAGCAATGCTTCAGAAAGCACTGCAAAATTTGTTGGCAGGGCTGAAAATTCCCGGCAACAAGAAATGGAGCGACAAAGAGTGGGCATACGTGCTGCACGAGTCCTACAAGCGCAAGAAGAATGGTGGCAAGCCAAGCATATTCGATGTGGCAGACACCGAGGCTATGCGTGATAAAACGGGGTTTGGAGAGACGATGCATAGCGATGGCGCAATCAGAAATGAACGTACAGAAGAACTCAATAAAGTAAATGAGCGGTTCAATGAGCAACTTGGCACACTGACGGAGAAAAATGCGGACAGTGTAGTATTCTCGTTAGGTCGTCCATCTGTTAAGTTGCAGTCAGCTGGTGTGAAGAATAAGCCAATGAAATTGTATGGTAACAAGGTGATAAAGAAGATGCGTAAGCACGGCTTCTCATTGGAGGAACTGCGCGACTTACCTCGTGCAGTGGCTGACCCTATTGCCGTATTCAATAATTATGGCGAGGACGGCAACCGCTCTATCCTTACGGAGTTAAGAACGCAGCAAGGCAACTTTCTTGTATCTGTGAATATTGGTAAAGACGCAGATATTGACTTCAATATTGTGCGCTCCGTGTTTGGCAAAGGTGACGAGAATGTAGTGGACTGGATAAATAAAGGCTTAGCTACCTATATAAATAAAGAAAAAGCCCTGTCGTTCCTGTCCCATCTATCCGCACCAATCGCGGCAACAGCAGCAAACGCAGGGCAATCAAGTAAAAGTCATTCTTCAGCGTCCCAGTATGGTCAGCAGGAAATGGACAAACTTGATACTGCGACAAAGGTAGTCAAAGATTTTGTAAACCCCAAAGTTTCAGACAACGAAGTTGTGGACAACGACATCCTGTTCCGCGACGGCGACAGCGAGGAATACAATCAAGCACTAGCCCGCGATGCCTACGAGCAACGACTAAGCCAAGGAACGTATCAAATGCAAGAAGCCCTTCAAGATAGCATGCTTGGACTGAAAGAGGCCATGCAAGCCATACTTAAAGCCGAGGGTAAAGACAAAACGTACATTGAAGACGTGGCCAGTTTTGAGAATGCCTACGTTGGTGAAAATCTGCTATCATCCATCAACCAAGCCGAGAGCACAGCCTTTGCGCACACCGTGTTCAAACCAATGCTCGAAGAAGTAGCAAGACTAGCCAAAACCGCCGACCAACGTGCCGAACTGACAGACTACATGATGGCCAAGCACGGACTGGAGCGCAACGAGGTGATGGCCCGCCGAGCAGCCAAAAAGCAAGTAGGTAAAGAGTTTGGCAAAGAGCTACGCAATGCAAAGCTTGCAGCAAACAACGACCCGCTCGACCAAGATGCTGCCGACGCATTTGCCGACGTGCAACAACGCATGCATGATCGCGAAGAAGAACTGTATTTCGAAAACCGAGGCCGCGACTATGCCGGACTTACGGCCCTGACCGGCATAGACAACGTGGCCGCCGCCGAAGCCGAAGCAGTAAATATGGTGCAAGGATATGAAGCCAACCACGAAACAGACAATTTGTGGGACAAGGTAAATGCCGTGACAAAAGCCACACTGTCGAAAACCTACGAGAGCGGACTGATAAACAAAGACACCTACGACGACCTTAGCGGAATGTACGACTACTACATCCCCCTTCGCGGCTTCGACGAGAAGACGAGTTCTGAAGCCTATGCCTACCTCAACGACAAGCAGAGTGCCTTCAATGCTCCCATCAAGGTGGCCCGCGGGCGCAAAAGCAAGGCCGACGACCCATTTGCCTACATGCAAGCCATGGCCGAAAGCGCCATCATGCAAGGCAACCGAAACACAAAAGTAAAGCAGAAGTTCTTGAACTTTGCGCTAAACCACCCGAGCGACCTTGTGAGCGTGAGCGACCTGTGGTTGCGACACGACGACATGAAAGATGAGTGGGTTGTGGTGAAACCCGGTGACCTGGCTGGAACCGAAGCTCTGGAGGAGGGCGATAGTCCAGCCGAAATAGAGCGCAAGATGAGCGACTTTGAAGCAGCCATGCAACAAGCCGCAGCGGCCGACCCTACACACCTTAAAAAGCAAAAGGACAACCCCAACATCCCCTACCGAGTGGTAGAGAAGAGCGACCTTCAGCAACATCAAGTGTTGGTGAAGCGTAACGGAAGGGATTACATCCTCACCATTAACGGCAACCCTCGAGCAGCGCAAGCATTGAACGGGCAAACTAATCCTGATAATGACGTGTCTGGCTACATTGGCAAGGTGCTGAATTCTATAGAAACGGTAAACCGTCAACTGTCGGCATTCTACACAACAAGAATTCCCGACTTCGTGGTGTCGAACTTCCTGAGGGATGTACTATATTCCAACACCATGGTGTGGACAAAGGAAAGTCCAAACTATGCTTGGCGTTATCACACGAACATTGTCAAAGTCAATCCCGCCAAAATGAAAGCCTTGCTCGCTAGATGGCGAAAAGGCACGCTCAACATGAATGACGAAACGGACAAAATGTTTTACCAATTCATGATGAATGGTGGCGAAACGGGCTATGTCAACCTTCGCGACATTGAAAAGCGTAAGAACGAAATACAACGGGAGCTAAAGAAGTATAGTGGTAAACTCCCCATCCGTAAGGCATGGGATTTTCTGGGCGAACGTTTAGACGAGTATAATCGCGCTATTGAAAACTGTGCACGCTTTGCCGCATTCGTCACCTCACGACAAATGGGGCGCTCACTTGAGCGGAGCGCATACGATGCCAAAGAGATTAGCGTAAACTTCAACAAGAAGGGCAGCGGTTCTAAATTCTTGGGAGCAAATGGGCAAACCAAGTTGGGCAACATGGCAGCATTCATTTCGGGTTGGGGACGCGGCTTCTACGTGTTCTGGAATGCGGCGGTGCAAGGCACGACAAACTTTGGCCGTCAAGCCAAGCGTCACCCCGCAAAAGCCTTGACTGGAGCAGCAAGCCTGTTCTTGCTTGGCGCACTAATGGCAGGTTCGGGCGGCGATGACGATGACAAGGAAAGTAGCTACTACGACCTGCCTGAGCATATACGCAGAAACAACATCGTGTTCCGAACTCCTGGGATGGACGACTCATGGATAAGCATACCGCTCCCTGTGGAATATCGTGCCCTATATGGTATGGGTGAAATGGCTACAAGTCTATTTAGCGGAAAAGAGAATTACACCAATGAAGAAGTAGTTACGCAAGCTGCGGGGCTGATGAGTCAATTGCTCCCCTTAGACTTTTTGGAAGGCGGAGGCACTTGGAAAAACTTCTTCCCCAGCACAGTGAAACCCGTTGCCGACGTGATGAGCAACGAGAGTTGGACCGGACTGCCCATCTACAAAGATACGCCCTATAATAAGGAGATGCCCGAGTGGACAAAGGCATACAAAAACACCAACAGCTATTTGGTGGCCCTCTCCCAATTGCTGAACGAGCAAACTGGAGGCGACGACTACACCAAAGGCAAATTGGACTTCAACCCAGCCAAAGTAGAATATCTGCTCAAATCCTACTTTGGCGGTGCAGCAATCAACCTAGACGAGCTCGTCAAGATGGGAGAAACCGCCACGGGAAAAAGAGACTTCGACCCACGCAGTTTCATGTTTCTCAACAGAGTGATGAAGCAAGGCGATGAACGCACCGAAAATCGTGCCGTAAACAACGAATACTATCGTTTGCTCGAAGAACACGACAAACTGAAGAGCCGACTCAAGCACTACGAACACGATACATTTTATGGTGTACACAATTATGCCGACAAAATCAATTATCTAAACCACTCCCCCGAGTACCGACGACTGCTTATTATCGATGCCTATTCAAAAGCCATAAATGAGTACAATGAAGTTCTTAAGCAACCCATGCCCGAACAGAAACGTACCGAACTGGAGCACCAACGCAACCTTTTGAAGAAGCAAGCCGTTGAAAGAGCAAACCAAGAAAGGGAGTAGTAATAGTTAACAAACAAGGGGCAATGCAGAGCATTAACTTTGCATTGTCCCATCACAACGAAACAAGAATATGGCAAGAAAGAAACTGATACCGATGAGCCGTGCCACCATCAAGGCCGACAAAGAATTGGAAGACATCGATAGCGTAGCATACAAAAAAGGCCGATATGAAACCAACCGAGCCATGGACGTGCTGCTAGAGGCACAAACCTACTGGAGCAACATGAGCCGTTTTCGCAAAGAGCGGGAGCGCAACAAGCGCTACGTGTATGGCGACCAGTGGGGAGACCTCGTAGAGGTGGGCGAAGTGTGCGGCTGCAAAAAGTACATGACCGAGGAAGAGTATATCATGAAGCAAGGCAGCATTCCGTTGAAGAACAACCACATGCGCAAAATCATCAAAACCGTGCTTGGCGTGTATCGCAACCAAAACAAGGAGCCTACCTGCAACGCACGCGACCGCGATGAACAGAAGTTGGGCGAAACCATGTCCACCATTCTGCAGTGCAACATGCAGTTGAACAGAATGGACGAAGTAAACGCCCGTACGTTTGAAGAATTCTTGATAGGAGGCTTCATCGTGCAGCGCAAGTGGTATGGATGGAGGAACGAGAAACTCGACTGTTGGACGGACTATGTCAACCCCAACAACTTCTTCATCGATAGCAACATGCGCGACTTTCGTGGATGGGACGTGTCGTGCATGGGCGAGGTGCACGACGTGAGTTTCGAAACCCTCTGCACCCAATTTGCTGAAAGCCCCGAGGACTACAAGGAGCTGAAGCGCATCTATTCCGCCTCCCACAACCGCAGTCTCCTAGGCAAGAATCTGCAAGAATTTGGCTACTCCCGCCCAAGCAATTACGATTTTCTCTTTGCCAACGACCACAACCTGTGCCGAGTGATTGAAGTGTGGCGCAAAGAGAGCAAGCCTCGCTACCGATGCCACGACTACAACAACGGCGACGTTTACAAAATAGACATCGAAGACTACGAAACCATGGTCGAGGCCGAAAATGCAGCCCGGCTGCAACAAGCGCTCGAAGTGGGAATGAGCGAAGCCGAAGTGCCACTCATCAAAGCCGAATGGTTTATGGACAACTACTGGTACTACTATTATCTATCCCCCTTTGGTCATGTGCTAGATGAGGGTGAAACACCCTATGCCCACAAGCAGCCACCCTACGTATTCAAAGCCTACCCCTTCATCGATGGCGAGATACACGCCTTTGCAGCCGACTTCATCGACCAGCAACGCTACGTTAACCGCTTGGTGACGCTCTACGACTGGATTATGCGTGCAAGCGCCAAGGGCGTGTTGCTCATCCCCGAAGATTGTAAGCCCAAGGACATGAGCACGGAAGAATTTGCCGAGGCATGGACAAAGTTCAACGGAATGATTTTCTACAAACCGAGCAAGTCGGGAGCCCTACCTCAGCAAATTGCCAACAACTCCACCAATATAGGCATCAACGAACTGCTCAACATACAACTCAAGTTCTTCGAGGAAATATCGGGCGTCAATGGGCCCTTACAAGGAAAACCTGGTTATAGCGGCATGAGCAATGCGCTCTATTCACAACAAGTGCAGAATGCCACCAACACGATCATCGACATTCTTGAAAGTTTCTCACAGTTCGTTAAGGATGCAGCCTATAAGGACGTGAAGAACATGCAGCAGTTCTACGACACCAAGCGAGTGTTCAACATTGCGGGCAGGGGCGCAAGCATCGTGGAGTACGACCCGCAGAAAATTCGTGACGTAGAGTTCGACCTCGACATTAGCGAGAGCTCCACCTCTCCCGTCTACCGCCAATTGGCCAACGAGTTCTTGCTTGAGATTTGGCGAGCCAACCAAATCAGCCTCGAGCAACTTTTGGAACACGGCGATTTCCCCTTTGCCGACAACCTACTGCAAAGCATACAAAGCCAAAAGGAGCAATTGGAACAAGGGCAAACACCCGAAGGCGTTTCGCCCCAGCTCATGGCGCAGGCGCAGCAAGGCGCAAACATGGGAGCCGTCAATCAGGTATCCCAAGCTCTAAGGAACGGCATGCCCCAGTCATAGTGCCCACCCGTTTTTTTTACCGCGACATTCAGATTAAACAGCCGATACAAGTGGCCAATTGTTTTCCAAATGTTTTCCAATTTTAGCGGAAAACAAATTTAAAACATTGACTATCAGTGTATTGCTAAATTATTGGACTAGATTCCGGTTCTGAAGGTCAAGGGTTTGAATCCCTTCGAGGTCACCCACCAAGGGCGAAGATTTTTGAAATCTTCGCCCTTTATTTTTACTTGAGAATCAAGTGTTTACGTGCGTCTAAAATTGATTTATAGGGTATTTCTCTTACTTCGAATTTTTCTACTTGTAATGTTTTTTGTATACTTGCAAACGAAAAATGTTTTCCAAATGTTTTCCAAATGTTTTCCAAAATGGCAAACATCTGGAAAACAATATCCGATAACCATACACCTACAACAATGGATAATTTCAAACTTACAATCAGGAAAGACAGACAAAGGGCTGATAAATCATTTGTCGTTTTCATTAGGTACACCCACGACAGGAGGACAACTTATTTTCCGACTACCATGGTGGCTACCAAAAAGGACATTACTAGTTCCTATAAAATCAAGAACCAACAAATAATTGAGCGGGGAGACGACATTATTCGCTCCTACCGTAAACGTCTAGAGAAACTGGTACTTGAGATAAACGAATTGTCTTTTGAGCAAATCGTGGAATATTTAAAGAAGAAGGATGATAGTATCTCAATCGATTTTCTTAAATATGCCAATGAATGGATTGAGCTAAACAAGGAGAAAAAGGGTTTAAAAAACTACCAAACTGCAGTAAATGCCTTGCGCAAGTATGTTGGTCGCGACATACTGTTCTGCAACGAAATAACTTTGAGTTTTATGCATGAGTGGGAAAGGTCGCTTGAGGATAGGCCACGCGCTTGCTCCTTATACACCTCATCCATCGCGAAGATTTTCAACGATGCGAGAGATTTCTACAATGACTATGAGAATGGTGAGATACGTATCAAAGACACGCTGCATAACTACAAGGCAAAGAAACAGAAAGCTGCAGTCAAACGTGCACTAAACGTGGAGCAGATAAGAGCTATAGCCTCTTTAACTGACTGCGAAGGAGAAAGTCGTTTTAACTTGGCAAAGGATTGCTTCATTCTTTCATTCTGCCTTATGGGTATCAACGCTATAGACCTTTACACGCTTCAAGATTATGATGGAGAGCGTATAATCTATAACAGGACTAAGACAAAAGATAGGCGAAGTGATGATGCACTCATGGTGGTTGACGTACCTGATTTTATAAAACCCTTACTAGAGAAATATAGACATGGAGCCGAAAACGGGCACGTATTCAATTTTTCCGCACGATTCAGCACTCCTACTGACTTCAATAGGTCCTTAAACATAGGATTGAAGAAAGTAGGAGAGAAACTAAATATCCCGAATTTGCAGTTCTATGCTGCAAGACATTCAATGGCAACCATTGCCGCCAATGATGTGCGCATACCTATATATATAGTAAACGACATGCTTTGCCATATTGATGAGCGAATGCGTGTTACCAACCTTTACATCAAAAAGGATTTTTCGCTTATCAATGAGGCTAATGCTAAACTCGTGGACTTCGTGTTTAGTAACAAGGAGCCTAAAGGCTAATCGTCTGTTTGTTTGAAGCTATTTATAAATTCCCGCACCATTGCGCCAAGGTTTTTTACTTCGCTTTCGATGCCTTCGATACGTTTATCTTGCTTGCGCTTTTCAGCAAAGGTGGTATCAATATCTTCGAGGAGAGTGTTGCAGCGTTCTACCACCTTGCGGTGATGGTCAGTTTCGGCCAGGTGCTGCTCACTAGCTGTCTTCATAGCCTGCACCTCGTGCACTATGCTTTCGTTGCTAGTGGCTAGCACCAGGTTGTTGGCATAGGTCAAGGTGGATGATTCGGGTATTGAATAGGTATGTGTGATTCCGTCCGCTTCGATGGTCACGTCTACCACCATGGCCGTTTGTGTCGGCAAGTATCGGGGTACGGAAACGCTAATAACCTTTCCCGTGTAAACGTTTAGTTTCTCCTTATCGAAGAAGGTAACTTGGTAATTCGGTTTTAAATCTTTGAATAGCATATTCCTATATATTATATATAAGGAACGTGTTAAGCAAAAGCCGATTCCCTAACACGTTCCCAATTAGTTATGAATTGTTCTTTTTACGCTTTTTGCTAACGACATTTGTGTCGGGAGCAAAATTTGTGGTTGTTTCCATTTTGGAAATAGCTTGCATTCATGTCGTGGCCGTGGTGGTTGTTGTCTTGAGAGCTGCAATCAATTCAGCGTTTTGGCGCTGCTGCGACAATTCAAGTCGGGCATCGTTGTAGCGTTGCTGCAAATCAGACTGCCAGTGTTGGTTGAGCACGTCTACAATGCGCTGAGTGTTCATCTCTCCGCTTCGCAAGATGTCGCATTTGTCTTGCTGATTTTGTGCCGTGATGGTGGCTAGGTTTCGCAATATCTCAGTCGT
>CAVCXB010000035.1:0-25458 GCA_963605535.1 Wujia chipingensis | reverse complement strand
AAGCGCTTCTAGCTCAGTTGGTAGAGCACCTGACTCTTAATCAGGGTGTCCAGGGTTCGAGCCCCTGGAGGCGCACTAAGTACCGGTTTTGGAGACATAAGAGCTCTGGGGTCGGTGCTTTTTTGTTTTCTAAATTGGAAGTGGCGCAAGTGAGCTGGAAAGCGGAGAGGCACAGACGAAAATAATTGATATTTTTTTGCTTGACAAAAGTTTTGGATAAGATAATAATATTCAATAAGGAGGAATCGAGAATGGACAAAAAAGCAATGTATAAGCTTAGCTATGGCCTGTTTGTTCTGACCGCAAAAGAGGACAGCAAAGACAATGGCTGTATTATCAATACCGCAATTCAAGCAGCATCCGAGCCAAATCAGTTAAGCATCTGTGTGAACAAATTAAATTACACACATGATATGATTCAGAGAACTGGTGCATTTACTGTATCTGTAATCAGCCAGAATGCAGGGTTTGATCTGTTTAAGCAGTTTGGCTTTCAGACAGGCCGTGAGGTGGATAAGTTTGCAAACTTTTCGTCATGTGCGCGCGGTGCAAATGGAATCTTTTATATCACAGAGGGCACCAATGCTTATATTTCTGTAAAGGTTACAAAGAGTGAGGATCTTGGTTCTCACACGATGTTCATCGGTGAGATCACAGATATGGAAGTATTAAGTGAAGTACCATCTGTGACGTATGAGTATTATTTGAATACGATTAAGCCGAAGCCACAGGCGGTTGGCGTAACCAAGGAAGGTCAGACCGTATGGCGCTGCACCATCTGCGGTTATGAGTATGTCGGTGAGGAACTGCCAGAGGATTTTGTCTGTCCATTGTGCAAGCATCCGGCATCTGATTTTGAAAAGATTGTAAAGAAAGTTGAGAAACCAGCAAATCAAGAAGTTGTAGAAAAGAAAACGGAGGGAACAGCAATGGCAACAAACAAATACGCAGGAACACAGACCGAGAAGAACTTACAGGAAGCATTCGCAGGTGAGTCACAGGCACGCAATAAGTACACCTATTTTGCATCGGTAGCAAAGAAGGAAGGCTATGAGCAGATGTCCGCACTGTTCTTAAAGACCGCTGATAACGAGAAAGAGCATGCAAAGATGTGGTTCAAGGAGCTTGCAGGAATCGGCGATACCAAGGCAAATCTGGCGGCAGCAGCAGAGGGTGAAAACTACGAGTGGACCGATATGTATGAGGGCTTTGCGAAGACAGCAGAGGAAGAAGGCTTCCCAGAATTAGCAGCAAAGTTTCGTGCAGTTGGTGAGATCGAGAAGCATCATGAGGAGCGCTATCGTGCACTTCTTAAGAACATCGAGACTGCACAGGTATTTGAAAAGAGTGAAGTAAAGGTATGGGAATGCCGCAACTGCGGACATATCGTTGTCGGAACAAAGGCACCGGAGGTTTGCCCGGTATGCGCTCATCCGCAGAGCTACTTTGAGGTTCATGAGGAAAACTATTAAAAAAGATTGGTAACGATTCCGAACCCCATTCGTAAAATCGCCTCTGCGAGGCTTTTTCGCGGGCAAAACATCGAACGCTGTGCTATACTTGTAGAAAAATATAAGAAGCAGGAAAGTTAATGGAGAACATATGGAAAAACGAACGGGAATTTCATTGCATGGCAACGTTGATATCAGTCATGTAAAAAGCACTGAGCCGCATGACATGACAGTGAAGCATTACCATGAAGGGTATGAAATTTATTTTCAGGCAGATGGAAGCCGTATTCTCTTTTTAAAGGATACGCAATATCTGTTAAAAAAAGGTGATATTGCTGTCATGCTTCCATATGAGCTCCATTATGGTGAGAGTGCGCAGCAGACCTACTACGAGCGTTATACCGTTAATTTTAAGGAAAATTATCTTGAAACCGTTCTTGGTGAGGAGGGAAAGAGCTTGCTTTCGGGGCTTCATACAGGTGTGATGACGCTGCCAAAGGAACAGAGCATGCAGATGGAGGTATTATTTCAAGATTTATACAGCCGAAAAAAGAAGAGAAATGTGTTGGACGAGAAGATTTTTTGCTGTGAGCTTGTGTTAATCCTTTCGCGAATTGCTGATTTTGGCAAGGAGCAGGAAACGCAGACACACCGCCTTCCGAGTACGCTTATTTGTGCGATTGACTATATAAATGATCATTATGAAAAAACACTTACCTTAGATGAGATCGCGGCACAGTCCCATCTTGACAAATATTATTTGAGTCATCTATTTAAAAAGAACATGGGCATTTCTGTCATGAATTATCTTACCCATGTCAGAGTACAAAAAGCCTATCATTATTTAAATTTGCCTGATATGAGTGTAGAACAGGCGGCGCAGAAGTCAGGGTTTGCCAACTATGGAGCAATGGAGCGTGCATTTGAAAAAATATATGCTGCCACGCCTATGCAAATCAAACAAAAAGAGAAAAACAAAAAAGACAATAAATGAAGAAAAATGTATTGCAAAAAGCAATAAATAAAGAAAAAAAATCCCCCAAAAATGATAACATGAAACCAATCAAATAAAACAGAATGCGATCTTTCGGCAAATGGAATCGGACAAAATAAGAACGTCGAAAGAAAAAGCGACTGTAATTAGGGAGGTTTTCATGCATAACAATTTTAAAATAACCGATTTTGCTGCCATACAAATGGCAGTTGATGCGTGTGCAACAGCTGGAGGTGGAACTGTTCTCGTCCCAATCGGCGAATGGCATACAGGGCCAATCCACTTAAAAAGCCATGTCCATATCCGATTTGAGACAGGTGCAAAACTTATTTTCAGCGATGTATTTGAGGATTATCTTCCGGCAGTATTTACACGATGGGAGGGACTTGAGTGCTACAATTATTCGCCTCTTATCTATGCGTATCAGTGTGAGGATATCAGCATAACAGGTGACGGTATGCTGTACGGAAGCGGAGAAAAGTGGTGGCCATGGAAGAAACTGCAGCAGGCGGCAGCAAATGAGCTGTGTTATGCACAGGCAAATGGAGTGCCTGTCGAAAATAGAGTCTATGCAACCGAAAAGGCAGCACTTCGCCCGTCCTTTATCCAATTTATCGGATGCAGCAACGTACTCTTATCAGACTTCACGATACAGGATGGCCCGCAGTGGACAATTCATCCTGTATATTGTGAGCATGTAACGGTGCGCAATGTAAATGTCATTACGAAGGGCCCAAATACGGACGGATTAAATCCGGATTCGTGCAATGACGTTCTGATTGAAGGCTGTCATTTTGAGACAGGTGACGACTGTATTGCAATCAATGCAGGTATGAACGAGGATGGCTGGCGCGTAGGACGCGTATGCAGAGACATTACGATCAGAAATTGCACGATGAGCGGCGGTCACGGCGGCGTTGTAATTGGAAGTGCAGTATCCGGCGGTGTCGAATCCATTCATGTATCACATTGCAACATGAAAAATACGATGCAGGGCATACGAATCAAGACAATGCGCGGCAGAGGAGGCTTTATCAAAAACGCATCATTTTCCGATATTGAGATCAACGATGCGTCACGTCAGGCAATCCAGATCAATTCATTTTATGAATCCAGCACGGTAGTGCCGCTTACGGACACACCATCCGAGCTGGACGGCATTACGATTGAGCGTGTACACGGCTGCGGTGCAGACCAGGCAATTCAGATAAAAGGTCTTCCGGAAAAACCGCTGAAAAATATTGTATTAAAGGATATTGATTTAAAAGCAAAAAAAGGAATGACTGTACTGGATACGGACAGCATTCAGATGGAGAACGTGAGAGTAGAACACGAATAAGGCGGACATATGCTGCGCTTATTTAAAACACATGAGGTTCGAATCGGTACCGAGTTGGAAGGTCTTTGGGACTTTACAATGGGAGAAAATGATAAGCAATATCGAATGATAGTTCCGGGATGGATTGAGCAGAGTCCTGATTTTCTGGACAAAAGAGGAATTGGCTGCTTGCTTGATCCGGTTAAATTGACTTGACAGAATTATTAAAGCATTCTATACTTAAAATAAATTAAGAAAATGATACTAGGGTCAAAAGGTCAGAAAGCCTTTTGACCCCAACATCATTAAATATAGAATGGAGGCGTATTTATGGCAAGAAAATCAGTACGTCTGTCAGATATAGCAGAAAAACTTGGTGTCAGTACCGTAACGGTTTCCAACGCGCTTGCCAACCAGCGCGGTGTCAGCGAAGAACTTCGTGAGCGAATCAAGGCGATGGCAGCAGAGATGGGGTATCAGGCACCGGGTTCACAGGCATCGTCAAAGACAGCAGTGAATATAGGTGTACTCGTTCAGGAACGCTACCTTGGAAATGGTTCTTCCTTTTACTGGAGGCTCTATCAGGAGTTGGCGGTCGCTTGTGCTGCACATAATTGTCTTTTGGCATTCTGCGTATTAAAACCAAGTGAAGAAAAAAATATCGAAATTCCGGTTATGGTAAGCGATCATCGCATAGACGGACTGATCGTGATGGGGGAAGTCAGCAGGGCTTATCTGCGAAAGCTTGAGAAAGAGTCTGGTATGCCGATGGTATTTCTGGATTTTTATGCAGCAGAGTTTGATGTGGACTGTGTCATTTCCAATAATTTTTATGGCATGTATACTGCGACAAGGCATTTGATAAAGAAGGGACACAAAAAAATTGCATATGTAGGAAGCATAAAGTCAAACAGCAGTATTGTTGACCGCTATTTTGGCTATTTAAAGGCAATACGTCAATATGATATTGAGGAGCGTGAGGACTGGATTATAGAGGATCGCGTGCCGGGAACCATGGAGATCATAGAGCCGGATTTGCCAAAGGATATGCCGACAGCATTTGTATGCAATTGTGATCAGACTGCCAGTATGCTGATACGCGGGCTCGAAAGCAGAGGATATCGTGTTCCGGAGGATGTGTCTGTCGTAGGTTATGACAACTTCCTATTTATGCCGGTATGTGATATCGCAATCACTACATATGGCGTGGATATGCCGGAGATGGCGAAGGCCGCAGCGGAGCGCATCATTTCCAGAGTAAAAGGACTCGATAAGGGCCCCGGCCGATTAAGTGTCATCAGCGGACAGCTGATCGAGGGACAGAGCGTGCGCACGCTTTAACCGGATTAAAACGAAAAAAGAAAGAAGAGCAGATGCATCAATGGCGATGTGTTCTGCTCTTTGCCATTTTCGGGAGGGATGCAGATGCAAAAACACGTTGGATTGCGATTAAAAGATAAATGGAAAAAATCAAATTATATTATCGGGGTGATTTTGATTCTTGCAATCGCTCAGATGGCAATGATCTTTGAGGGTGTGTGGCTGCAAAAGTCAAGCACTGAAACACTCCAAAAAGCCTACAGCAATCAGCTTATGTATCGCACACTTGCGTCGGAGCTTGGAAGGTATTCCGATTATTTGACGAGCGAGGTGCGTAAATTTGCCGTAACGCAGGATATGCAATATTTTGAAAATTATTGGAATGAAGCCAAACTTCAGATGCATCGGGAAAAAATCATCGCTCAGATCGAAGCGGCAGATATTCCCGCATCAGAGGAGCGAAGCTTAGAGTTGGCAAAATATTATTCCGATACGCTGATGCATATTGAGATCAGCTCGATGCGTCTTGTATTAGAGACGATGGATCCGACAGAATGGGGTACCATAGATACAAAAGACAAGAATCAGAATGAAAAAAGCGATGAGGAACAAAATGCATTTCTTGCAGAATGCATCCGTTATGTGAAGGAATATCCACTCGAAAGTGACTATCAATTGGAAGACAGTGGACCCATCAACGATGAACTGAATAATCAAAAGGCGCACAAGGCACTGCTGATGCTTTATGGAAGTGCCTACGATGCGTATAAGGGTTTGATTGATACCAACATTGAAAAATTCCAGACTTCATTGAATACGAGGCTTGCAAAAGAAGTTTTGAGTGCACGCCGCAGATCACAGCAGGCCATATTTTTGCAGATTTTCTTTGGCATCGGAGAGATTGCAGTTATGGTATTCATTCTTGTGATTTTCCAGAGGTGGTACATCAAGCCTGTTATCCGCTATAAAAAGACAATCGAGCACCAGCATGGCCGCCGCCGCATGTTTGTGGAGCCGGAGGGTGTATGGGAGCTGCAGGAGTTTGCGCGTGAGTTTAATGCACTGTCTGCCGACATGCTTTCTGAGCTTGTCAAATCGGAAAAGATCGAGCAGGAACTGATGGACGCAAAGCGCCAGGCCGAGAAAGCAAACAAAGTCAAAACGCAATTTCTTACGCAGATGTCGCATGAACTTCGTACACCGTTAAGCACGATATCGGGCTATCTGTTTTTACTTGAAGATACCAGAATGTCAGGCGAGCAGCGCCGCTATATGGAAAATATTCATCTGGCTGCTGATATTTTGCTGGAGGAGATCAATGAGATTCTGGATTATTCTAAGCTGGAGTCCGGGCGAATGACATTTGAAAATAAAAATTTCAGCCTGTATCAGCTGACGGATGCACTAAAAGGAATCCTGGAGAATGAAGCAGAACAGCGAAATTTAACATTTACCGTAAATATAGGCGAGGATGTGCCGGAATATGTCCATGGAGATCCGCTGAAGTTAAAGCAGGTATTAACCAATTTGATCTACAATGGCTTTAAATTTACAAAAGAAGGCGGCGTAACGCTGTCTGTCAGGAACCTTCACTTTTTTGCAAAGCATTGTGTGCTTGAGTTTCGTGTCGAGGATACAGGAATCGGCATTAAAAAAGAACAGCGTCAGCGAATATTCGATGCGTTTGCGCAGGCGGATGCCAGCATCACAAGAAAGTACGGCGGTACAGGACTGGGCCTTCCAATCTGCCGAAAGATCGTTCAGGAGATGAGCAAGGGAAAATATACGCTTCTTCTTGAGAGTGAGGAAGGCATAGGAAGCTGTTTCTATTTTGATATGGATTTTGAGTATGGCAAGGAGGAGAAAAAGTCGAAAAAGGAAACGCTGTCCGATAAGAGAAGCAAGCGGAATCTTTCTATATTAATTGTGGATGACAACAAAGTGAATCGGATTCTGGAGTCAGAAGTGCTTCATAAATTTGGCTACATCGCAGACACAGAGGGCGACCCGGAGGCGGTTCTTGAGCGCATGCGCCAGACGGCATATGACATTGTATTTCTTGATATTTCAATGCCGAAGATCAGCGGCTATGAGTTAAGTGCGCAGATACGAAGAGAAAAAGCCTTCAAAAATACGATTCTGGTTGCACTTACGGCAAATATTGGAGAGGATGTAGAGAAAAGAGTAAAGGAAGTCGGCATGAATGCATATTTGCCCAAACCGATTCCGATGGAGCAGTTAAAAACGCTTCTGGAAACCTACACGGCGCAGACCATTCACACGCTTCATGTGCCCGAACTCATGGAAACAGCCGTCCAGACAGATGAGTTCATTGCATTTAAGGGTCTGGAGAAACAGTTTTATGGGGACAAGCAGGCGGTGGCAGAGCTGCTTACCATTTTTCTGGAAGACAATGTGTCATTTTGCGAGAACGTAAAAGCAGCCATCAAGCGCACGGACTGGGAAGCAGCCGAAATGCAGGTGCATCGCATAAAAGGTGTCAGCGGCAATTTAATGTGCCGGCCGCTTGAAGCTGCAGCGAAGCTGTGCCTGATGGACATCAAAAAACAAAAATGGAATGAAGCGCACGGCGAACAGCTCTTTTTGGTATTTGAGCAGACAATGAAGGAGGTGAGTATCTATGTATCAGATTTTGATCGTAGAGGATGATCGGACAAACCAAAGCCTTTATATGAAAATGAAGGTCTGGGAGGAGGAAGGCTTTGTGATTGCCGGACAGGCCTTAAATGGAAGAGAAGCATTGTCAATTATGCAGACAAAACAGTTTGATCTGTATCTGGTGGATGTGATGATGCCTGTCATGAACGGACTGGAATTTTTAAAGGAGTTAAAGGAGCGCGGAATTACAGCTCCGCGCATCATTGCCAGCAATTATAACGAATTTGATTATGTCAGACAGGGAATGAAGCTGGGCGCGATGGACTATTTGCTGAAGCCTGTGACAGAGGAGGAGCTTCGCGAGTGTCTGCAAAATGTGCGCGAAGAGCTTGACGATGAGAGAGAGCAAAACATTACAGAGGAAATTTTTCGCGTCTGCGGCGCAGATACGTCATCCGGTTTTGCCCAAAAAGTGATGGCTTATTTTTCAGAGCATGTCGATTTAAATCTGAAGGATATTTCCGATGAATTTATGCTGAACCATGACTATTTTGGCAAGCTGTTCAAGCGACAGATGAATGAAAACTTTAATACATTCGCGATGCGTTATAAGATGGAATATGCAAAGTATCTGCTCGCGCATACGGATGAGCGCATTTATGAGATAAGCGACCGTCTCGGATATAAAACAACCGATTATTTCACGAAGCTCTTTAAGGAATATACGGGCGATACACCGGCGCAGTACCGAAAAAGTCAGGCGGATATTCGCAATTGAAGAAGGAAACTTACTGAATTCGGTTAAAATGGCGGTCCACACTGCCTGTGAATGGGCAGCATGACGGAAAATTAGGGTAGAAAAGTCTGTTTTGTCAGGTTGTCCGTTAAAATAACATATGCTATCATAGTCGCATCAAAGCAAAGCGATAAAAAATAGCGAAGAGGCTGTTTTCCTTAAAAAGGGAAGCAGCCTCTTTTGATTATTATTTATGAAACGCCGCTTTGATATATGTAACAATTGGCATTGTTGAAAGGAGGGCTGGATGGATAATTATGTGATTACCATTGCCAGAGGCTTCGGAAGCGGAGGCAAGCAGATTGGTCTTCGACTATCCGCCAAACTTGGCATTCCGTGCTATGAAAAGCAGATTTTGCAGATGGCATCCGATTACAGCGGAATCAGCAAATCGTTGTTTGTCAAGTCAGATGAAAAGTTAAATGGCAAAAAGATTGCGATGGCATTAAAGAAATTTCCAAAGATCAATCGGTTGGCTGAGCCTTCACAGAAGGATTTTGTATCGGATGTGAATTTGTTTAATATTCAGGCAAAGATCATGAGAGAGCTTGCAAAGACCGAGTCCTGCATCATTATCGGAAAATGTGCCAACTACATTTTAAAGGATTATCCGAATGTAGTAAGCGTCTATGTCGAGGCTCCAAGACGTGCGTGCCGCGCAACAATCATGGAGAGACTGGATGTTACAGCAGAGGAAGCCGATCAGATGATCTACCAGACAGACCGCTATCGTGCCAACTATTACAGTTATTACACGGGCGGCGGCTATTGGACAGATCCTGTGGCATATGACATGACGCTAAACAGCGACCGCATTGGCTACGATGATTGTGTCGATATTATTGCACATTATAAGGATGTGAAAATGGCAAAGCTTCATTCAAGTGAGGGCGCGAATGAGCAGTAAATGCCATAAATGACAGCATTGGAATGGACAGCATAGGAAGAGAGGATAAGATTATGAAAAAAGCAAGAGAGATGAGAAAAGCAGCGGTATTTACAGCATGTGCAGCATTGGCAGCAGCATCACTGGCAGGATGCGGTTCAAAGAAATCATCAGAGCAGGAAACGGTGACAGTTGGATTGCTTCATTCTCTGACAGGATCCATGGCAATCAGCGAAGGTTCCGTAAGAGATGCCGAGGTGCTTGCAATTGACGAGATCAATGCAGCAGGCGGTGTGCTTGGTAAGCAGATCAAGTATATTGAAGAGGATGGCGCATCTCAGCCGTCAACCTTTGCAACAAAGGCAGAGAAGCTTCTAGGCGAGGACGAAGTAGCAACCGTATTCGGATGCTGGACATCTTCTTCCAGAAAGGCCGTAAAGCAGATCTTTGAGGATTATAACAATCTCTTATGGTATCCGGTTCAGTACGAAGGCATGGAGTCTTCCGACAACATCGTTTACATGGGTGCTGCACCGAATCAGCAGATCGTTCCTGCAATTGAATATTTAATTGATGAAGGATATACAAAGTTTTTCTTACTTGGTTCGGATTATGTATTCCCAAGAACAGCAAACATGATCATCAACGCACAGATTGACGCAGTAGACGGTGTAGAAGTAGTCGGTGAGGAATATGCGTCCATGGATCAGACCGAATTTTCGTCCATCATCTCTAAGATCGAGGATGCACAGCCGGATGTTATCATCAATACCTTAAACGGTACCGGAAATGTTTCCTTCTTTAAGCAGTTAGCAGATAAGAACATTACATCCGATGACATTATGACAATGTCCTTCTCTATCGCAGAGGAAGAGGTTCAGACCATCGGTTCTGATATCCTCAGCGGTCATCTCGTTTCCTGGAACTACTATCAGACTACAGATACCGAAAAGAATGACGAGTTCGTGAAGGCATACAAGGAAAAGTACGGCGAGGATCGCGTGACATCCGACCCGGCAGAGGCCGCTTACGATGCCGTTTATATGTGGAAGGCAGCTTGTGAGAAGGCAGGAAGCTTCGCTACCGATGATGTCAGAAAGGCACTTGACGGACTGAGCATCGACGCACCGGAGGGAACCATTACCGTAGATGGTGAGAACCAGCATCTGTACAAGACCGTTCGTATCGGAAAGGTAGCCGATGACGGTTTGATCTATGAGGTATTCGCAACCGACAGCCCGGTAAAGCCGGATCCATATCTGACAACCTATGACTGGGCAGTAGAGGCAGGTGTACAGCCATTGGAGTAAATAAAAATAAGACTTCGAGAGCAGACATCTACAAATACAATGCCGTAAAGCGAAGCGGTCAGGCTTGTATTGTAGATTGTCTGTCGAGAAGTCGGTTAATTGGGCTATTGATCAAGAGAAAGGAGAAGCTTCATGAATATATTCTTTAACGGACTGAGCTTATCTTCCATCATATTGCTGGCATCACTCGGACTGGCAATCACGTTTGGACTTATGCGTGTCATTAACATGGCACACGGAGAATTTATGATGATCGGTGCATATGTGACCTACATGGTTCAGGGCTTTTTGCAGCAATATGTATCCTCTGATCTGGGCTATTTTGTTTCGATCATCGCCGCATTTCTTGTCACATTTCTACTTGGATCATTGTTAGAAAAGCTGGTTGTCTCCCGCCTGTATGGGCGAGAGATCGACAGCTTGCTGGCAACCTGGGGCGTGAGTCTTATTTTGCAGCAGGCGGCGCGTTCCATCTTTGGAACACAGGGCGTTCTCGTAACGACACCGAAAATTTTGTCGGGAAGCATTCGTATCGGTTCCTTTTCATTGTCTCTTACAAGACTTTTTATCATCGCACTCGTTGCACTTTGTCTGCTTCTTGTGTGGGTACTGATGTATCGCAGCAATTTCGGCCGTCAGATGCGTGCCGTTATGCAGAACCGTTCTATGGCACAGTGCATGGGAATCAATTCGAGAAAAATCGACAACATTACGTTCGCATTCGGATCCGGTCTGGCAGGAATCGCAGGCTGTGCCATCGCACTGCTTGGTTCCGTTGATTCGACTGTCGGACAGAATTATATCGTAAATACGTTCATGGCAGTTGTACTCGGCGGTGTCGGAAAGCTGGCAGGAACGGTAATCGGATCTTCCGTAATCGGATTTTCCAGCATCGGCTTTGAGACAATCACATCGTCCTCTATTGCCAAGGCGATTGTATTGTTGATTATTATCGTATTTTTACAGAAGAAACCACAGGGCCTGTTTACCGTAAGAAGCAGAGCATTAGACGAATAGGAGGACATGAAAATGAAATCAATCGCAAAATGTATTCAAAAAAATGGCTATCATGTCTGTTTTACGCTGATTGTGCTTATACTTGCCGTTATGCCGCTTCTTTTGCTTGGCGGAGCCGTAAAAAGCACGACTGTTTTATTCCTTGGAAAGTGTATTTCCTTTGCCATTGTAGCCATCGGACTTGACTTGATCTGGGGCTATACCGGAATCCTTAGTCTGGGTCATGGACTTTACTTTTGCCTTGGCGCATATGGCATGGGCATGTATTTAAAGCTTGTCCAGACAAATGGACAGATTACTGATTTCATGCAGGTTGGCGGACTCAGCGAGCTTCCGCTGATCTGGAAGCCGTTTTTGTCACCTGTCGGAACGTTTCTTATGATTGTGATTGTTCCGATTCTTGTATCAGGACTGATCGGTTACTTTATCTTTAAGAACCGTGTCAAGGGAGTTTATTTTTCTATTATCTCACAGGCATTGACATGGGCAGCATACTCTGTTTTCATCGCGCTTTCCCCATATACAAACGGAGATGTCGGCATCAACCAGATTCAGTCTGTGCTTGGAAGTCTGCGCGGAGCCGATCATCAGGGAAATTTGATTGTATTATTTTACATTGCACTTGCGATATTAGCGGTGATCTATGTTGTCTCAGCATTTCTTGTGCGCAGTAAGTTTGGAAAGCTTCTTATCGCAATTCGGGATGGAGAGAATCGCACATATTTCTCAGGCTACCGTGTCAGCAATTATAAAAATTTTGTCTATGTATTGTCTGCAATCTTTGCAGCAATTGCCGGTGCGCTGTTTGTCAATTTCAATGGCTCCATCACGCCGACACAGATGTCCATCACCTACTCCATTACCATGGTAATCTGGGTAGCAATCGGCGGCAGAGGAACGTTGGTCGGTGCTGTAATCGGCGCATTTTTGATCAATCTGTGTGAGTACAATTTAAGCTCCGGCAGCATGGCAGAGAGTTGGCAGTACATCATTGGTCTTCTGTTTATCATCACAATTCTCTTTTTCAAGGGCGGAATTGTCGGAATTGTAAAGGATCAGATCCCGGCGCTGCTCAGTAAAAGAAGACGAACAGGAAAGACGAGACAACGTCAGACACAGGCAAAGGAAGCAATGTAAAAATAAGAAAATAAGAATATAAAACTAGAAAAATGGAATAAAAATAGATAACTGGGCAAAGCCCCGAGACGAATGCATTTTATAAAAATAGAAAGGCAGGCTGATTTCTATGGCGACAGGAGACGATACTGTTTTAAAAATAAAAAATGTTTCAGTCGTGTTTGACGGCTTTCAGGCGTTAACCGATGTCAATGTAAAAGTAAAACGAAACACAATCCATTTCTTTATCGGACCAAATGGCGCAGGAAAGACGACACTTCTTGATATCATCTGCGCGAAGACAAAGCCAACACAGGGAAATGTAAATTTTTACCCGAAGGGCAGAGAAAAGGTGCGCCTGACCGGGATGAAGGAATACAAAATTGTCGGTGAGGGCGTTGCCAGAAAGTTTCAGGTGCCATCTGTATTTGTCAATTTGACCGTATATGAAAATATGGAATTGTCCCTTCGTGGAAACAAGGGCGTGTGGGAGAGCATTTTTCACCGCACAAGCAAGGAAGAGGATGCACTGATCAACGAGACGCTTGAAAAGGTGGGACTTCTTGAGCGAAAGGATATCCAGGCAGGAGCACTTGCACACGGCGAGAAGCAGTGGCTTGAGATTGCGATGCAGTTTGTGCAAAAGCCAGAGATCATCATGCTCGATGAGCCGGCAGCCGGTATGGGAAAGCCGGAAACCTTTAAAACAGGAGAGCTGTTAAAGGAGATCAAAAAGGAATGCACCATCATTGTGGTGGAACACGATATGGATTTTGTCAAGCAGATCGCAGACTGTGTGACCGTACTTCATGAGGGAAAGGTTCTGATGGAGGGCGACATTCACGATGTATTAGCAGACAAGACTGTTCAGGCGGTGTACCTTGGAAGGGGCGGTGAGCGAAGTGCATAAGCAGATGAAGACAAATACGTTAGGCAAGAAAGTACGAGATGAGTTAAGAGACGAAGTAAAAAATCAATTAAAAAATGAATTAATGGAAGACGTGGTTGTGGAAGAACTCACAGACGACACAATGAAAAAAATAGAAAAGCCGAGCATCTTAAAAATCGAGCAGCTGGATGCCTATTATGGTGAGAGCTGTGTGATCAAAGGTCTTGATCTTACCGCCGCAAAGGGAGAAATCACCTGTTTGATTGGACGAAACGGTGTGGGAAAAAGTACCACACTAAAGAGCATCATGGGTCTTGTCAAGACGCCAAAGGGTGCGATTTCTCTTGATGGGACCGACATGATTCATATGAAAACCTATGACCGCGTTCGCCTCGGAATCGGTTACGTGCCGCAGGGAAGAGATATTTTCCCACAGCTAACCGTTCAGGAAAATATTGAGCTTGGTCTTCGGGCACAGGGCATTAAGGATAAGGTGCCGGATTACATTTATGATCTGTTTCCGATTTTACCGAAGTTTGCAAAGAGAAAGGGCGGCGATTTGTCCGGCGGACAGCAGCAGCAGCTTGCGATTGCAAGAGCGCTTGTCGCAAAGCCAAAGATTTTGATTCTCGATGAGCCAACTGAAGGCATCCAGCCGTCCATCATTCAGGATATCGGCGATGCGATTCGCAGAGTCAATAAAGAACTCGATATATCAGTTTTGATCGTTGAACAGTATCTTGATTTTGTGCTTGGAATTTCAGATTTTCTCTATGTAATGGAAAAGGGAAGCATTGTTCTGAAGGGAAGAACAAGCGAGATGGATCCGAAGGAAGTTCAGAAAATGATGACGGATTGACGGTGTCCTGCAAGTTTTACGAAAGATTCTTCGACGAGTGACTTTGTCGGTGAAGGGACCGTTGAATTTATGGAGGAGAGAAATATGCGTTTAACACCAAGAGAGACCGATAAGCTCATGCTTCATTTGGCAGGGCAGTTGGCCAAGGAAAGAAAGCAGCGCGGATTAAAATTAAATTATCCGGAAGCGATCGCCTATATCAGCGCAGAGCTGCTTGAGCTGGCTAGGGATGGTCACAGCGTAACGGAGTTAATGAGTATGGGTGCGCAGATGCTCACGAGTGAAGATGTGATGGACGGCGTGCCGGAGATGATTCATGAGATTCAGCTTGAGGCGACCTTCCCGGATGGAACGAAGCTAGTCACGGTACATGATCCGATTTGTGGAAATGGCAATCTCATTCCGGGCGAGGTAATCACCGAGGCGGGCGAGATTGAATTAAATGCCGGAAAAGATACGGCTCAGATTGCAGTGTCCAATACGGCAGACCGCCCGATTCAGGTTGGTTCCCATTTCCATTTCTTTGAGGTGAATAAAGCGCTTGAATTTAACCGAAATCTTGCTTATGGGATGCGTCTTGATATCCCGGCAGGCACGGCGGTACGTTTTGAGCCGGGCGAGACAAAGCGAGTGAATCTTGTTGAGATCAGCGGAAGCCGTGAGGGTCATGGCTTGAACGGACTGGTCGAAGGAAAGATGGATGATCCAGCCATAAAGGCGCATGCGCTGAAGGCGGCAAAGGAAAAAGGCTTTAAGGGGGTGACGTGTGATGAGTAAGATCAGCAGAGAAAAATATGCAGATATGTATGGCGCAACAGTAGGTGATCGCATTCGCCTTGCCGACACGTCACTTTTAATCGAAGTGGAAAAGGATTATGCCGTGTACGGCGATGAGAGTAAGTTTGGCGGCGGAAAATCAATCCGCGACGGCATGGGTCAGTCATGTACGGTGGCAGATAAGGATTGTCCGGATACGGTTATTACGAGTGCCGTAATCGTGGATTATTGGGGCATTGTAAAGGCAGATATCGGAATTAAGGATGGAAAGATTTGCGGAATCGGAAAGGCCGGAAATCCGCAGATTATGGATGGTGTGGATGAAAATCTGATCATCGGAGCTTCCACAGAGGTGATTGCCGGAGAAGGTCTGATCGTTACGGCGGGCGGTCTTGACACGCATATTCACTTTATCAGCCCGACACAGGCCGAGACGGCACTCTACAGCGGTGTCACCACGATGATTGGAGGAGGAACAGGCCCTGCAGATGGCACAAACGCCACGACCTGCACGCCGGGGCGTTTCAACATTGAGCAGATGCTTTGTGCGGCAGAGGAACTTCCGGTCAATCTGGGATTTTTGGGAAAAGGCAATTCGGCAAATGTGGATACGGTTGCCGAGCAGATAAAGGCAGGTGCCTGCGGTATGAAGCTTCACGAAGATTGGGGTTCCACACCGGCGGCAATTGACGCATGCTTAACGATGTGCGATAAGTATGATGTGCAGGCCGCAATCCATACCGATACGTTAAACGAGGCTGGTTTTGTCGAAGATACAATAGCAGCCTTTAAGGGGCGCACGATTCACACGTATCACACCGAGGGAGCAGGCGGCGGTCATGCACCAGATATCATCCGCGCGGCAGCTTTTCCAAATGTGCTTCCCTCTTCCACAAATCCGACAATGCCATTTACGAAGAATACGCTTGATGAGCATCTGGATATGCTGATGGTTTGCCATCACTTAGACAAAAAGGTGCCGGAGGATATTGCATTTGCGGATTCGAGAATCCGTCCGGAAACGATTGCAGCAGAGGATGTGCTTCATGATATGGGTATCTTTTCCATGATGAGTTCAGACTCTCAGGCGATGGGACGCGTTGGCGAGGTCATCATTCGTACCTGGCAGACAGCAGATAAGATGAAAAAGCAAAGAGGCCCGCTCCCGGAGGATAGTGAGCGAAATGATAATTTCCGCGTGAAGCGATATATCGCAAAGTACACAATCAATCCGGCGATCACGCACGGTGTCTCCGATTATGTTGGCTCCGTTGAAGTGGGTAAGGTGGCAGATTTGGTGCTGTGGAATCCGGCAATGTTTGGCGCAAAGCCGGATATGATTATAAAGGGCGGATTTATCATTGCATCTAAGATGGGCGATGCCAATGCATCCATTCCGACACCGCAGCCGGTTGTCTATACGAAGATGTTTGGCGCATACGGGCTTGTCAGAACAAACAGCTGCATTACATTTGTGTCAAAGGCAGCCTATGACGATGGCATCAAAGAGAAGCTGTCGCTGCACAGACAGGTATTGGCTGTTCATAATTGCCGCAATATCGGAAAGAAGGACATGAAAAATAATGATGTCATTGCGGATATTCAGGTCAACCCGGAAAATTATGAAGTGCGTGTCGATGGCAAGCTGATTACGTGTGAGGCGGCAGAAAAGCTTTCGATGGCACAGAGGTACTTCCTTTTCTGAGGCTGTCCGGAAGGTTACGAAGGAGTGAGAGTGCTATGATTGTAGAAAAAATCATTGGAAATAGAAAGACATATCCAATAGGAGAAAGACAAATCGACACCGTCGGAATCGAATGGTATGAAGCAGAGAAAAAGCTGCTTCGCAAGACTACTGCAGGCAAAGAAGAAATTGGAATTCGCATTTCGGATCCGATTGAGGATGGTGATGTGCTGTATGCAGATGACAGCCGTGTGATTGTGGTTGAGATTCTTCCAAGTGAGCTTACTGTTGTGCATGTACATACCATGAGAGAAATGGGTCGTCTGTGCTTTGAGCTTGGAAATCGTCATTTGTCTTTATCCATTGGTGAAAATGAAGTGAGTGTACCATATGATGAGCCAACATTTGCTTATCTTGCAAAGCTTGGATTTGCACCGGAAAAGAAGCTGGCTAAGTTTACACACTTTACCGTATGCCATGCGCATGGACACTCGCATACGCATGACCATGAAGAACATCACCATGAGCATGGTGATGAAGTTTGTTGAGTTGCCCCCCTGTCTGTAGCAGGTCTGTCTGGGTGGGAGTGGTTTTACGGTAGTTCACAAGGCTAAGGAAAGCAATTGCGCAGGAGGAGTAGTGTATGGAAAATGGCAGTTTCCTGAAATTATTGCAGTCTGTCGATGCATTTTTTCCGATTGGAGCATTCACGTTATCGAATGGACTTGAAGATTATGTAGTGCGGGATCGCATCCGGTCAGAAAAAGAATTAAGTGCATATCTTGAAGGTTTTCTGCAAATCTTTCCATACAATGATCTTGGCCTGTTAGCATTGGCGTATAAGTACTGTACTGACCATGAAATGATTTTATATCTGGATCAGGTTGCTGTAGCGATGAAAAGCGCAAAAGAGATTCGCCAGGGAAGCATCCGAATGTGCAGTCGTTATATAAAAGCCAGAGAAGCCATTGGAGATTGTACGCTGGGACTTTGCTGGTACAGCAAGATGGTAAAAGAAAAGAAAGCGGCAGGCTGTCACCCGATTGCACTTGGAATTTATGCAGCCGAATTGGAATTTCCAGTGCAGCAGCTTCTTATTATGTATGGCTACAATGTCATTTCAGCGATTGTAAATAACGCTGTGAAGCTTGTTCCGCTCAGCCAGATGGCAGGTCAGCGCATATTAAATGAATATTTTGAAAAGCTTGAAGATGCAGCACAGATGGCACAAAGTAGTACACCAGAATTGCTTGGTATTTCAGGCGGAGCGTATGAGATTCATTGTATGAATCACGAATACTTATATTCAAGACAATATATGTCGTAATGTATAAAAATGATGTTGAGGTCAAATAACACACTTTATTAGGTGAGGAGGAAAGGCTATGTCCTATGTAAAAATTGGTGTCGGAGGTCCGGTTGGCTCTGGAAAGACAGCGTTGATTGAGCGATTGACACGAAAAATGTCAAAGGAATATTCGATCTGTGTCATCACAAATGATATTTATACAAAAGAAGATGCAGAATTTTTAATTAAAAACTCGGCACTTCCTCCGGAGCGTATCATGGGTGTGGAGACAGGAGGATGCCCTCATACCGCAATTCGTGAAGATTGCAGCATGAATCTGGAAGCGGTCGATGAGATGGCAGAGCGTTTCCCGGATGTACAGATCATTTTTATAGAGAGCGGCGGTGACAATTTGTCTGCAACCTTCAGTCCAGATTTGGCAGATTCTACGATTTACGTGATTGATGTAGCGCAGGGCGAAAAAATTCCGAGAAAGGGCGGTCCGGGCGTCACAAGGTCAGATCTTCTTGTCATCAATAAGACAGACTTGGCACCGATGGTAGGAGCTAGTCTGGAAGTGATGGAACGCGATTCAAAGCGTATGAGAAACGGACGCGATTTTCTGTTCACCAATCTGATGGAAGGAAACAGCATTGATGCTGTTATTTCATGGATTAAGAAAAATGTGTTGATGGAAGATCTGTCAAATTAGGCAGTGCCACGTCCATAGGAGCTATCATCTGGTTTTACGCAGAAAAACCGTCCGACATATCCGGATGGGAGTTCAAGGATAGGATGCTTTGACTGCTGTGACAGATGGTGTCTGAGAAAATGAGCGAGAATAAGATTGGTATATCAGGAGAGTAATGACGATGGGAACAGTAGGGAAAATGGACACAGTGCTTCGCCTTAGAGTTGGCATACAAAATAAGAAAAGTACCATTACAGAACGCTACTTTACCAGTCCGCTGAAGCTTGGAATGCCGCATGCGGCGGCAGATCGCCTTCCTATTGTTCTTATGATGGCATCGGCAGGCGTATTAAAAGGTGATCGCTTCTCTTATGATATTAAATGCGATGCCGGAACAAAAAGTAAACTTACCGAACAATCCTATACCAAAATCTTTGATACGGGAGATGGTGAAGCATCCAGAAAACAATGCATCACGTTAGAGAAGGATGCATCTTTCTATTATCGTCCAAGTGCAGTCATTCCATTTCAGAACAGTACTTTCGATGGCGAAACAGATGTATATTTGGAGGAAGAGAGTGAATTTGCCTGGGCAGATATCATGACAGTCGGACGAGTCGCAATGAATGAGTGCTTTCTGTTTAAACATTACCGAAATCGCGTTCGCGTTTTTCTGAATAATCGACTTGTCTGGATGGATCATTGCCTGCTGGAGCCGAATCACATGGATACAAACGGCATGATCTTCTTTGATCAGTATACACATCAGGGTACCTTCTATTATTATGGCTCAAATGATAAGCAGCGTCTGATTCTGGAATGGTATAAAACATATATGGGCATGCAGAATAAGGAAAAATATCAGACAGAAAGCTTATGTGAAAGTCGGTCTGTTCGTGTTGGTGTATCAGAAGCCTGCAAGGGAATCTGTGTCCGCGTCCTTGCGAATACTGCACAGGATATCGAGGAGCTGTTTGATGAGTTAGCAGTGCAGTTAGGAATTGGTGAATAGTATTTTTGAAATGAATAGGTTATGGTTGTTAACGCACTCAAGGGTTTGCCGAGAGTGCTTTTTTTGTTAATTGAAAATGTTATCTTTAGTATTTTGGTAAAAAAGATAGTGTCGAATGCGTAAAAGTATGTTAATATAAAAATTATTATAATACAACTATGGGAATGGTGTAGAAAGCGAAAGATAGCTACTATGCTTCATGGTACATTGGTGACTTTCGCAGAAAGATGGGATATAAGGATGAATGCAGAGAGAATAAATATGGATTTGAATGATCTTTTAAGAAAAGAACGAAAAAGACAGGGCTTTTCAGTAAAAGATCTTTCACGCGGAGTTATGCCGGAAAAGATTCTTGAAAGAATGGAATCAGGGATGTGCAGTTGGAAAAATATAGAAGGAGATTTTCTTTTACAGCGTTTGGGCATTCCGGGAGAATATTATGAATGCATTGCAACCGATGAGAAGATGATTCAATGGATGAAACAGGAAGAAATTACAAGACTGCTTTTATTAGAGACTGAGGAGGCAAATCGACAGTTAATCGAATACAGTGAGAAATATCATGAGAAAAATACGATTACGCAATTATTCGTAAAAAAAGCAGAATGTATAATTTTGCTCATAAAATGGATGGAAAGTCCAACACAACAGTTGGCAGAACGAATTTTAGAAAAGGCAGAGGAGTCCATAAGAATAACAATCCCATATGAATGGAATTGCAATGAAGTAAATTTGCCACTGGCACCAGATGAACTTGAAGCAATACTTTTATTGAGCATTGCAAAGCGAATCAATGGGAAAAGAGAAGAAGCATGGAAGTTGATATGCTATGTTTGGAGTTACCCGGGAATCCATAACTGGGATGAGTCTATGCTGGAATTGATACATCCGGCTGCGGCGATTGCAGCATTATGGAACAGTTCTTTGTGGGAAAAGCAAAATGAAATCGAAATTTGGCAAATGAGTGAAACAGCGTTGGAATGTTTACGCCAGAATGGTTCAGCTCGGTATGGACTTTTTTTGCTGCGGATGATGTATAATTATCCGAAAACACATGCGTCAAATCAAGAGAAAGAGGAAATAATTGAATTCCTAGATTTTTTTGAACAGCTAAATAACAAATATGATCAAAGTCAATATCGTCTATGGCAGAATATTGATATGACAAATGCGTACCCAATGTCTTTGTTTCTGAAGAGAATCCGAATGGCAAATAGAAAAAATATAAGGCAGGCCGCAGAACACAATTTGGATTTTATCAATAAGACACATTTGGGGAGAATTGAGAATGGAAAGTGTATTCCGACATCTGCGGTTATAAAAAATTTGCTGAATGGATATGGAAAAAGTGCGGAAACAATCATGCCGCTTGTGGAGACCGATCAGAAAAGAGGATTGTATCTACGCCGTAAGATTGTGTTGCTGCATAAAAATTTTAAATATGAAGAGAGCCGCTCATTGATTGCGGAGTTTTGTGCGATTGCGGATACTAAGATGCCGAGGACAAAGCAGCAGATATTATTTTGGAAAGCAAATATGATGAAATACGAAAAGGAAATGATTTCAAAAGTCTTTCAAACATATTCAGATGCGTTTTATTGCACTGTGCCAAGAGATATTGATTTGAAAGAATGGATTTTTCAGAGAGAAGAAGGGATGATTGCGAAAAATATAGGAACGTCCCTTTATGAGATGGGAGAAGTTGACAAAGCCGTTCAGTGGTATGAATCATTATACACATCAATGCAGAAGAATCGAAAGCAGAATATATTGATGCATAAATGTGAGCATATTATGCAGGGCGGGTATGCGGAGTTATTGGGATATTTAAAGTTACATTGGAAGGCAATTGAAATAGATGAAGAACTGATAAGAGAAATGAGTAAGGCAACGAATATAGATGTGATGCAATATAGTCTATATGATTGGGTATGGAATATCAAGATTCTGGCACTATCGGGAGATAAAAAAGCAGAGAATATGGAGCAAGAAGGAAAAGAATATTTCCAAATGGCATATTCTCTGGCAAAATTTAATTATGATGAAATTTTTTTAAAATGGTTAGAAAGGAAAAAAACAGAATATTTAGTGCCCAGTTGGATGGGAAAAATCAGATAAAGGAGCGACAGGTTCTTCAATTGTTTCTTTCTGGGAAGAAGCTTGTGATTGAGAAGAAGTACTGAAAACGGCGTAAAGTAGAAAAATACTTAAACAAATAATAAAACACATTTTTCTCATAAATAATAAAACCTCCTGAAAGTAGTATACGGTTATTGTATCATAAATGTATTCAGTAGTAAAAGCGACAAATCATGTCGGAAAAAGGTATGAAGTTGTCGCTTTACAGATTTAATTAAATTGGTATAATTAGCGTTAGAGATGATAAAAAATAAATTATTATCTCAAGTGTTAATCAGAGTAGTGTCAATTACCCGGGAATATGGCAAAATGAATGATTAACAAAAAATATATATGAGAAAGGGGACTGAAATAATGAAAAAATTAGTGACTGCTTTAGTTGCAGCGGTGTCAATTTGCGGATCAGCAGTAGCTTTTGGAGAAACATTATATGGATATTACACATGGTCAAATGTAATGACTGGTATTGAAGCATGGGCTTGGCCGGAGAGCGGATATGATGGCGCAGGAGTAAGAATTGTAGAAGGAAGTTACGATAGTGGATGGGTCTATGGTTGGAAAGGTACGCATGCAAGAGCAGAGAAATGGAATAATCCGTTTGAAACGTGCCAGAAATATTATAGATATATCAATAGAGATTAATTGCATATTAGATTAAGGTTAATGCATATCTGGTGAAACAGATATGCATTGATAAAAATATGGCGATTATTCAGAATCATGCAACAAATGAGATTATCAAAGAGTGAGAAATTATGAAGCTAAAATATATTCTTAAAGGTTCCCGAATTCTTCTTTTATTTTACAGCGTCATCTTCCTTATTTTGCGGGGAGCGTTGGTATTGATTCAATATTTTCAGCAGTTAAAGATGGAGCAAGTGCGGCAAATCCAAATCATGCAGTCAGGGGGCAATGCAGAGATGGCGCAGATTGTTGTGGAGAACAATGGCGGAGGGATGGCTTTGGCGATTAGTCTTGGAGTGGCAGCCTTCCTGTTGGCACTTGACGTGTGGAGTATTCTGGAATATTGGATTAGACAGAAAAGGGAAGAGTGGAATGTCAGACGATTGTACGGAGCGTCGGAATTGCAAATTTATTTTCAGATGGAAAAATACTTCCTATTTTTGCTGCTGATTGCATTCGGAATCAGTTGGATTCCATTTCGTATGCTGCATGGTATTTTGGTATGGATGCAATTTCCGGCTGATCTTTCTGTGAAAGAGGAGTTGCTGCTGTATTTGGGAGTTGCGGTGATTGGGAGTTTGATGAACCGAATCGAATTAAATCGGATAAAGCCGAATCAGACAGCAAAAAGGAGACGCAATGAATCATAAAATTAGAAAACAGCTGCTGTTTGCAGTTAGAGATATATCCAGTCATGTGGGAAGATATCTTATCTTTCTGATTCAGGCGATTGCGATTGTCTTATTGATTGGCTATAGTTCTATGGTAGCGGTGCCGCAGTATAAATTCTGGCAAAAAACAAATAGTTTGCATGATAAGTTGGAAAACAGCTGGTTTTTGACTGGTTCGGATGTGATGGCAGAGTTAGTTGGCGGACGCGCATTGGAGGAAGAAATTCGACTTCTGACGCAAGATCAATGTTTTTCTTTCTCAAAAAGTGGGATTTCATTAAACGAGCTTCCAGTTGTAAATGAAGCAGCATTGGAGCGAGCTGAAAATGGTACTGTGTTTTATCCAGTTCTTTACATCACGGAATATTTGCAGACCTATTTTGAGTGGAACTGTGAAAGCGGCCGTTTTTTGACAAAGGATGAAGTATTTAATTCTGCACATACAAAAGATGGGTATATTCCGATGCTTCTTGGCGCAGCATACGCAGGAAAAATGAATTTGGGCGATGTGGTTGATGACAAGTATCAGGTAGTCGGAATTTTGAAAAGAGATTGCTTCTGGATGAATCCGAAATGGGAGGGGACAGTATATTGGCTAAATGATTTGGTAATCCTGCCGATGTCCGAAGAATGTGTGCCGATGTCGGATGCTTTTTTGAATCAACTATATTGTGTAGGAACTCAAGAAATGGTAGAACGTGTGCAGGAAGCATATTGGAGATTGAATTCGACTGGTTATTTTCGCAGCATGAGCGACCAAATTGAGACGATTATGAGAGACTGCGTGCGTTTGGTCGGTATTTGTGTGTGGTTATCAGGGCTACTGTTTTTGCTTGCATTCGTCAGCATGGCTGCAATGACAGCGCAGATGATTCAAAATCGGAAGCAGGAGCTGACGATACATCTTCTGTATGGAGCAGGCACATGGCTGTTTCAGATTCGCTTTTTTGTCCCATTTTCGGTGATTTTCTTGGTGTCATGGGCAATAGCAGCGGTGATTTTTCCTGATATTCTGACATTTTGGCCTGTGTTTGTTGGGATTTTACTGCTGTTATACGGGATGATAGTGATACAATTAAGAATCGTAAAGGAATCCTGTCTGGCTCAGCTTATGCTTGAGAATGCAGCGGATTAAGTGAATTGCATGTTTCTGCTATAAATACGAATAGTAATGATGAGGAAAGAATAATGGTGGAATTAAGACAGATCTGTCATAGTTATACAGGAAAGTCAGCGACGCAGTCGGTATTGAATGGTGTGGATTTGACAGTAGAAGAAGGCGAATTTTTGGCGATTATGGGACCGTCAGGATCGGGAAAAAGTACGCTGCTGCATATTATGGGTGGAATCTTGCGCCCTACATCTGGAGTTTATCAATTTCAGGGAAAGGATGTTTTTGCAATTCCGACAAAGCAGATGGGCGTGTTTCGGAACCGGTCGTTTGGATATATTATGCAGAATTTTGCATTGGTTTCGGATTACACGGTTTTTCAAAACGTGGAAATTCCATTGCTGTACGGAACTGCAATGAGAGCGGCTGACCGAAAACGTAAGATTTTGGAGGCATTAGAGCGAGTCGGATTGCAGCATAAGCAAAAAGCATATGTTTCAACACTTTCGGGAGGAGAGAAGCAGCGAACAGCACTCGCAAGAGCGTTAGTAAACGCGCCGAAGCTGCTGCTCGCTGATGAGCCAACTGGTTCACTCGATCAGAAAAATGGCCAGATGGTTATGGACTTGCTTTTGGGATTGCAGAAGGAAGGTCGGACAATTGTGATGGTAACACACAATCCTCAACTGGCAGAGCAGTGCAGCCGCACTGTTTTTGTGAAGGATGGAGTTTTAAACAGTAATGGGCCTTCGTAATCTACTGGGTCACATTCCTACCGAACCGCATTCGCATTTTGGTACCGCTTCCGATATTCTCCCGGCGTCAT
>CAVCXB010000034.1:0-26058 GCA_963605535.1 Wujia chipingensis | reverse complement strand
GTTTCAGATACCACGTCCATAGGAGCTATGCACCGCATGGGCGTGGAGACTTCATGTGGGAAGGTTTGATAAAATCTTTCTAAAATAACTGGTCAATGAATTGACGCAGAAAAATCAAGGGAATATAATGAAAGGTGCATTGTCAAAAACGCGAAAGGAAATCGTTTCGCGTTCAAAAAAGAAAAGGAGAACAACGTGCTTCAGTTAACAAACATTGTAAAAACGTATGTAGCAGGAGACACCAAGCAGGATGCATTAAAAGGCGTCAGCATGAATTTTCGTGAGAACGAGTTCGTGTCCATCCTCGGACAGAGCGGTTCTGGAAAGACGACACTTTTAAATATCATCGGTGGTCTGGATCGGTATACGAGCGGTGATCTAATCATCAACGGCGTATCCACCAGCAAATATAAGGATGCTGACTGGGATTATTACCGCAATCACTCCATCGGTTTTGTCTTCCAAAGCTATAACCTGATTCCGCACCAGAGCGTGCTGTCAAATGTTGAGTTGGCGCTGACACTGGCTGGTATTTCCAAAAAGGAGCGCCGTGCGCGTGCCATTGAGGTATTAAAGAAGGTCGGTCTGGCTGATCACATTCACAAGCGTCCAAATCAGATGTCAGGAGGTCAGATGCAGCGTGTAGCAATTGCACGTGCGCTGATCAACAATCCAGACATTTTGCTTGCCGATGAGCCGACGGGTGCACTCGATTCCGAGACGAGTGTACAGATCATGGAGCTGTTAAAGGAAATCGCAAAGGATAAGCTTGTCATCATGGTAACGCATAATCCAGATTTGGCGGCAAAATATTCCACCCGAATTATCCGCGTGCTGGACGGCCGCATCGTAGATGACACTGATCCGTATAACGTGCCGGATCAGATCAGTGTGACCCCGCAGAAGCGAAAGAAGATTTCTATGTCGATGGGAACCGCAGTGTCCCTTAGCTTTAACAATTTAAAAACGAAGAAGGGACGTACCCTGCTCACTGCATTTGCGGGCAGCATTGGAATCATCGGCATTGCGTTGATTTTGTCGCTGTCGACCGGTATTCAGGACTATGTAAACGATTTGCAGCGTGATACGCTTTCCTCTTATCCAGTTTCGATTGCAAAGGAAGAGTCACCGCTTGCCAGCATTTTGACGGCAGCAGTTCCGCAGGAGGATGACGACAACGCAGACAAAAAGGAGAATACGGTCTATTCCAACAGCCGTATGGGTGAACTCTTCAACGCGATGTTTGTATCAAGTCAGGAGACAAATAACCTGACAAAATTTAAGGCTTATCTGGAAGAAAAAATGGCAGAGGAACCTGAGAAAAAGGACAGTGATGTATTAAAAAATCATGTGGAAACCATTCAGTACCAGTACGATGTGGCGCTCAATACGTATATTGAGACTGAGGATGGCTATCACAGTACCGACATGACAACTGTTTTCACAAGCGCAATGACCGGTTCAAGTTCTTCGTCACAAAGCGCATCGGGAAGCGACTCCTCGGAGAATTCCATGGCATCCATGATGGGTATGTCTTCGTCTTCGATGTCTCAGATGAGCAGCAGTATGATGAGTTTGTGGTCCGAGCTTCTTCCGGGAAATGACGGCGAGTTGATTTCGGATATGGTGTATGACCAGTACGATCTTGAGGCGGGAAGATGGCCAGAGTCAGCAGATGAGATTGTGTTGATTTTATCCGATAATAATGAGATTACTGACGTGGCATTTTACGCGCTTGGCTTAGTCAGCGATGAAGAAGTTATGGACTCGATGAAGGCAGTTATGAAATCCGAGGCATTAGACATCGAGCAGCGCGAGATTTCCTACGATGATGTGTTAAAAACGACCTTTAAGCTGATTGTAAATCCAGATTATTACACGAAAGAGGCGGGGGGTACCTGGAAATATATCGGTGACGATAAGGATTCGATGGAGTTAGTGATTGATCACGGTTATGAGCTGAAGATTGTCGGTATTATCAAGCCAAATCCGGATGCGGCTGTAACCTCTGCAACGGGAAGCTTTGGCTATACCTCTGCGCTGACGCAGTATGTGATCGAGCAGACAAACAACAGTGAGCTGGTAAAAGAACAGAAGCTTCCAGAAAATGAAAATCTCGATCTTCTGACCGGACTTCCGTTTGTTATCACTGAGGAGAATGACCCAACTGATGAAGAGAAGGCTGAGAAGATCAAGGAATATTTTGCAGGCTTAAATGATGTCGATAAGACGAAGATTTATACCGAGATTCTTTCTGAGCCAACGGATGAAGAAATTGAGCAAATGACTGCGATGTATATGAAGAATTTCTCCAGCCGCGATGCGATTATTACGCTGGTAGCCAGCACGATGGGTATGGATGAGGAGACCGCAAAGTCCTATCTGGAAGATTACAGCGACGAGGAGCTTCAAGCGATGCTTCAGAAGCAGCTGGTACAGATGGTAAAGGAAAACAAGTCTGAGTCTGCACAGGCGCAGGTGCTTCAGATGCGTGTGAACGCAACGGCGCAGGGCGATCTGTTTGGAACGACTGGATATGCAGCAGTAGCAAAAGCATTTGACGAGCTGATTGACAGTACCGACGATACCACGGTTTTGGCAAAGTATTATGATGAATATATGCCGTCAACCGTTTCGGGTTCTACGCTTGAAGAAACTTTGCAGAAGCTGTCCGCAGTTGACATCAATTCTCCATCCACGATCAACATTTACGCAAAGAGCTTTGACGATAAGGAAAAGATTGCCGACGTGATCACACAGTACAACGAGACGGCAGAGGAGGATGACCAGATTAGCTATACCGATTATGTGGCGCTTCTGATGTCTGGCGTAAATACCATGATCAATGCCGTGTCCTACGGTCTGATTGCGTTTGTATCCATCTCATTGATTGTTTCCTCCATTATGATCGGAATCATCACGTATATATCTGTTTTGGAGCGCACCAAGGAGATCGGTATTCTTCGAAGTGTCGGCGCTTCCAAGAAGGATATCTCCAGAGTCTTCAATGCAGAGACTGCCATCATTGGTTTGACAGCAGGTCTGATGGGTATTGGCGTCACGTTGCTTTTGAATATTCCAATCAGTATGGTAATTGACAATCTAACTGGAATCGGAAATATTGCAAAGCTTCCAGTCACAGGCGCCGTTATCCTTGTTGCAATCAGCGTAGCACTGACGATGATTGCCGGATTGATTCCGTCCAAGCTTGCCGCAAAGAAGGATCCGGTTATTGCACTGAGAAGTGAATAAAAAGGCAGGAACCGATTGACAAAGACCTCTCTAAGGACGTATACTAGCAATGTCTCAAAAAAGAATGAGACAGTTGACGTTACCAAAGGAGGAGAGGTTATGAAAAACAACAGCATTAAAACCGTTGTTGCCGTGGGGATCGGTGCAGCACTGTTCTTTGTACTTGGTCGTTTCGTTGCAATCCCAAGCCCAGTGCCGAACACAAACATCAGCCTTCAGTATGCAGTACTTGCACTGTTAGCTGCGATGTACGGACCAGTGGCGGGTGGCCTGATCGGATTCATCGGTCATGCACTGATTGATCTGTCTTGGGGCGGCAGTCCGTGGTGGAGTTGGGTAATCACATCCGCATTTGTCGGCGTTGTGATTGGTCTGTTCGCAAAGGAACTCAATGTACAGGAAGGTGTGTTTGACAAGACAAAGACAGCTATCTTCGCAATCGCCAATGTGGTAGCACATGTGATCGGCTGGGTAGTCGTAGCACCAGTGCTTGACATTGTGATCTATGCAGAGCCAGCAAAAAAGGTATTTGCACAGGGCGTATTTGCAGCTGTTTCCAATGCCATCACAGCTGTGATGGTCGGCGGACTGTTAATTGTAGCATATACAAAGACGATCGCCAAGAAGGGTTCTCTCGACAGAGAATAAGACTTTAATAAAGCCTTCTCATTTAGCTGATTGACCGGATGGATTAAATTCATCGGTGTCAGCTTGTGAAAAGGCTTTGATTTTTCTATTTTTATGAGGTGTTTACATGACTGAGAAAAAATCCCCTGTCATCTCTTTTAAAGATTTTTCATTCCAGTACCGGGCGCAGAAAAAGCCGACACTGACAGGGATTAATCTGGATATTTATCCGGGAGAAAAGGTGCTGATCGCAGGGCCTTCCGGCAGCGGAAAGAGTACGCTGGCAGGCTGTATCAATGGATTAAACCCATTTTCCAATCCGGGCGAGAGCACGGGCAGCCTGATTGTGGACGGTGTGGATGCGATGCACAGCAGTATTTTTGAACTGTCGGCCCATGTGGGAACCGTTTTGCAGGATCCGGATGGACAGTTTATCGGCCTGACGGTGGGCGAAGATATCGCCTTTGCGCTGGAAAACAGCTGTATACCTCAGGATAAAATGCATGAGATCACAAAGCATGCAGCAGAGCTTGTTGGAATTGAACATCATCTGGATTATGCACCACACGAGTTGTCTGGCGGACAAAAGCAGCGTGTCAGTCTTGCCGGTGTTATGGTCGACGAGGTGAAGATTCTTCTCTTTGATGAGCCGCTTGCCAATCTCGATCCAGCTGCCGGAAAGCAGGCGATTGAGTTAATTGATGAGATTCAGAAAAAGACAGACACAACAGTTTTGATTATTGAGCATCGCTTAGAGGATGTGCTTTGGCGAAATGTGGATCGTATTGTGTTAGTCAACGAGGGAACAATTTTGGCTGATCTGACACCAGATGAGTTGCTTTCAACCAGTCTGCTTGCCGACAATGGCATCCGCGAGCCGTTGTATGTGACGGCAATGCGCTACGCAGGCATTGATATCACAAAAGAAAAAAAGCCAGCCCATGCCGATTCGGTTGTGTTAGATGAATCTGATCAGGAAAAGCTAAGAAATTGGTTTTCGGCGCAGCCATTCTCGCAGAAGGAGCCAGAAGGCGAGCCCCTTTTGGAGGTGAAGAATTTAAGCTTTGGCTACAATAAAGGTCAGCAGACATTGAAAAATGTCAGTCTCTCCGTAAAAAAGGGGGAGATGGTTAGCATTGTGGGACGAAACGGCGCCGGAAAATCCACCTTCTCCAAGCTGGTATGTGGATTTGAGGATCCGAATCAGGGCGAGATTTTCTTTGAGGGACAGGATTTATTAAAGGAAAACATCCGAAGCCGCGCAAAAAAGATTGGCTATGTCATGCAGAATCCAAATCAGATGATCTCAAAAACGATGATTTACGATGAGGTCGCACTTGGTCTTCAGAAATCTGGAAAGTCCGAGGAGGAGATTCGCAAAAAGGTTGAAGATACCTTAAAGATTTGTGGTCTGTATCCATTTCGTAACTGGCCGGTATCGGCACTGAGCTTTGGCCAGAAAAAGCGTGTGACAATCGCAAGCGTTCTCGTTCAGGATCCGAAGTTAATTATCCTCGACGAGCCAACAGCGGGACAGGACTTTAAGCATTATACGGAAATTATGGAATTTTTGCGCGGATTAAATGAGCAGGGCGTTACCGTTATTATGATTACACATGATATGCATCTGATGTTAGAGTACACACCGAGGGCGCTTGTATTTTCCGATGGACAGATGATTGCCGATTGCAGGGCATCACAGGTGTTGTGTGATCCAGAGCTTGTGGCGCGTGCTGCACTCAAGGAGACGAGTCTTTTTACACTCGCAAATCGTTGTGGCATCACTCCGCCGGAAAGTTTTGTCGAGCGCTTTATTCAGGAAGATAGGGAGGTTCGCAGCCATGGCCGCTAAAACGGTATTAAATTATCTGGAACGCAACAGCGTAATCCATAAGATGACAGGAACGACCAAGCTGGCGTTTTTCCTGCTCTTTACCTTTGCCAGCATGGTTACTTATAATACTTGGGTGCTGCTCGGTTTGTTTGTTGTGAGCCTTGCCGCCTTCAAATTTAGTCGTATTAAGTATCGTGAAGTTCGTTTTATGATGATTTTTATGTTGGTTTTTCTGGTACTGAATAACGTATTTATCTTTTTATTCGATCCGAATCAGGGAACAACGCTTTATGGTACAAAGCATGTGCTGTTTCATCTGTTCTGGCGCTATGATGTGACAGCAGAGCAGCTGTTTTATATGTTAAACATCTCACTGAAATATTTTGTGGCGCTGCCAGTTGCGATTCTGTTTATCTCGGCAACGAACCCGAGTGAGTTTGCTGCCAGCTTAAACAGCATCGGAATTTCTTACAAGGTGGGCTATTCCGTTGCCATCGCGCTTCGCTATATTCCAGATATCCAGAGAGATTATCACAGCATTAGTCAGACGCAGCAGGCAAGAGGCGTGGAGCTTGGCAAAAATGAGCATTTCTTTGCTCGATTGAAAAATTCAGTCAATATTTTATTGCCACTGATTTTAACAAGCTTAAACCGAATCGACACGATCTCCAACGCGATGGAGCTGCGTGGATTTGGCAAGAACAAGAAGCGCACCTGGTATACAAGAAGACCATTCGCCCGCAGAGATTTTCTTGCGATTGCGGTTGGCGTCGTGCTGCTTGCCATCAGTTTATTCGTGACGATTCGGTTTGGACGGTTTTATAATCCGTTCGTAGGTTGATTGATTTTAATCATTTCGATGAGAGAGGAGAACAAATAAATGGAAGCAATTGAATGCATCAAAACAAGAAGAAGTGTAAGAAGATTTCAGGATCGCCCGGTAGAGCGAGAGACCATTCAAAAAATCGTAGATGCGGCAATCTGGGCACCATCATGGAAGAATACACAGACACCGCGCTACACCGTAGTGGACAACCGAGAGATCATTGATGATATCGCAGAGAATGGCTGTTGTGGTTTTGCTTTTAACACAAAGACATTGAAGCAGACACCAGTATTGGTTGTGGTATCCTATGTAAAGGGCATTTGTGGATTTGAGAAGGATGGCTCCTACAGCACCGACAAAAAGGAAGGCTGGCAGATGTTTGACGCCGGTGTAGCAGCACAGACGTTCGCACTCGCCGCCCATGCACAGGGAGTTGGAACGGTTATGCTTGGCATCTATGATGCACCGTATATTCAGGAAAAGCTTAGCATCCCTCAGACCGAGGAAGTTGCCGTGTTACTTGCAGCAGGTTATGAGAAATTCACACCAGATGCACCGGCAAGAAAGACGGCAGAGGATGTGCTTCGTTTTGTGTAAATGATCCTAAGCGACTAGGGTCTCTCGTTGAATGGAGCTTGACGTGCTATTTCGATAAATAAAAAATCAACGACCGTTGTTCAAATGAACAGCAGGCCGTTGATTTTTTATTTTACCATTTGGCGGACATCATCAAATAACTGCATGTCATTTGCAGTCAGCTTCACGTTTGTCGCATACTTGCGTCCGTCAGCTGTTGTAATGGTAATTTCTGCAATGGTGCCTTCCTGCATTGCATTATTGTCCGAAACAGCACGTAAGAAAAGTGGGAACTTCGGATGGGCTGCGGCAAAGCGATCCCAAGAAGCCTTTAACTGAAATATTTTAGCTGGGTTCATTTGAAAAATCCTTTCTTTCTGTTTGTAAATTGTCTTCGCATTTTTGCACAAGTGAATGATACATACTATAGAATCATACGCGAAACATTTTGTTGTATTTTATCATATGAGCAGCTGCATCGTCAAGAGATATGGTTTTAAGCAACTAGCTTTACGACAGCTCTCCACAAATTATAATGATATTGTCACGCATTCTTTTTTTATCATATCTTATATCGAGTACAAAATAAGCAAAGGAGTCTTTATGGACTACAATGGAAATCGTACCCGCATTCAACGTGGGAATTATCATAGAATGGCAAATAATTGTCCTTGTGAAAAGCAAAATGTAATAAATTCTGTAAATAATTGTTCTTCTCAGAACTGTAATTGCAATGGAAACGCTTCTGTTTCCAACTGCAATCGAGCAGCTATGAATACGAATAATGTGAATACTACAAATTCTGTTGGTTGTGCATGCGCGGATCGCACGATATCCGTTGAGTGTAATATTCCCCGTCGCCCAGTTGGCATCTCCTATGTAACAGTCCAGACCTTTGGCGATATTTATCCACCGCAAAAAGCGTTAAATGTTGGAACAGTCTTTGAATCGCTTGACTATCCTTTCACTGCTGCCTGCTGTTCTTCAAACCAAATGAGAGGAGGCCGCGCATGAATATGAATGGAAATGCAACCTGCAATGCCAGCTGTAATATGAACATGAATGGAAATAGAGCGACTAATCGAAATCAGAATGCCAATGCTGCCGCTGCAATGTCCCATGTTTATATGCACGGATTTGTCTGCGATGATGCAGCTCTCTTTTTAGATACCCATCCAGATTGTCCTCACGCGCGTCGCCTTTATCAGGAAAATTTTGCCCAGTATGAACACGCGGCCAAACATGCCGCTGCGGCTGGCAGTCCACTGTTTCGTGCAGATGCCGTATCAGATTGTGGTTGGAGTTGGACAGATGAACCATGGCCATGGGAAGGAGGTAGTTGCTAATGTGGATTTATGAAAAACGACTTCAATATCCTGTTCATATTACACAGACCAATGCCAAACTCGCTCAGGTTATCATCTCACAGTTTGGTGGACCAGATGGTGAGCTTGCAGCCTCACAGCGCTATCTGTCGCAGCGCTATACGATGCCAGATGGTATGACAAAAGGGCTGCTTACCGATATTGGAACAGAAGAACTTGCACACATCGAAATTGTCTGTGCCATTATTTATCAGTTGACAAAAAATCTCTCGATTGAAGAAATCAGAGTTTCCGGTTTTGATAAATATTATGTTGATCACACGTTGGGTATCTGGCCTCAGGCAGCAGGTGGTATTCCATTTAATGCTTGCGTTTTTCAGGTTAAGGGTGACCCGATTACCGATCTGACGGAAGACCTCGCTGCGGAGCAAAAAGCTCGCTCCACATACGATAACATTTTAAGATTGATCAATGATCCTGAGATCTGTGATCCGATTCGTTTCTTGCGCCAGCGTGAAATTGTGCACTTCCAGCGCTTCGGAGAAGCACTTGTCCATGTTCAGGATGATCTTCCGAAAAATGTTTATGCCTATAATCCAGCTTTTGATGATGCAAATCGTTGCTAATTATTGAGTTATAGTTTACGGATAGGCCGATGTTTATGGCAAAGCCCTGAGATGAGTGGCTTTCACGAGGCGATTCCCTGTGTGTGAACAAGGGGCGCCAACGAAACCATCACCGAGGGGCTTTTCGTAACCCTACCCGCAACCAGTAACAAAATTCCCCCTCCCGAAGAAAAAAATCAATAGAAACGCTTGATTGTTATCCGTATTTGCGATAAAATAATACAACATATGTGCAAAAATACAGATGAAACAAAAAATAACCGAAAAAGAAACAAAAAAGGAGGAGAAAAGGTTGAAGGAGCGGATCGAACAGCTGGCGGCCGGAAATGTACTGGTGAAGGCACCAGAGCTGGAGTTTTCCCCAGCATATCTGGAGGGAAGAGTGGAAGCCAGTACCGTGCAGAACAAAGAACTTGTGATCCGGGTGCAGAACCGGGTACCTTTTAAAGGCTTTTTCTACTCGACAAATGAAAAAGTAAAAATAGGAACCAGACAGGCAGCCGGGTTAAGCGCGGCCGTTCTGTTTGAGATCAATACCATTGACATGAAAGCGGGCGACGAGATTAACGGCTCCATCGTTGTGGTTGGCAATGCAGGTGAGAAAAGAATTGAGTATCACTACAAGGTAAGCGAGACCTCTGCCGCAAAGGATCTGCCACACACACTCGAAGAATTTGGCGCTCTGTACCGGGAAAATCCGTTGCAGGCGCGCCACTTATTTGTGTCAGACAAGTTCAGAGAACTGGACTTTATGAAGGATCAGGTGCAGCGCACGGCCCTCTACGAAGGACTTCTTGAGGGTAGCTCCGAGCATCAGGCATTGGAAGCATTTGCGGTTGCGATGGCCTTAAAGGAGCCGGTGCGGTTTGTCGCACAGGCAAAGATGCAAAACTTTACCGAGGAGGAGCTCCCGCAGGAAGGCATCGAGATTTTGGTGACGGCAAGCACATGGGGCTGGCTGTCCGCACAGGTAAAGACCGATGCACCGTGGCTGGTGTTTCCACAAAAGAAGATTACCGCACGCGATTTTTCCCAGCAGCAGATGATGCTCACTGCGTTTGCAGATGTATCAAAGATGCATAAGGGGCGCAATACCGCGCATGTGCAAATTGAAACACCAACGCAGAGTACAGAAATCCGCATTCAGGTAATGCGAAGTTTCAAGAAAAAGAACGCAAAAAGCGCAGTACGGCCAGACGGCAGACCGCCAAAGTCGATTGTGTGCTATTTATATCGCCTTCTTCTCGCCAATTTAAATGAGAGTCATGAGGAGACTGGAATTTTCTCCCAGATGGATCAGTGTCTGGAAGAAAATATGAAAAAATATCCATCCAGCGCAGGCCTTTATTTGTATCGCGTATGGCTTCTTGCTAAGCAGGATCGCATGGATGAGGCTGAACGCCTTCTTTTCTGGTATCGCTCCAATCTGACGCGCATCGTCACGAAGCGTCAGCAGGAAGAATATCTGATGACGCTGTATCTTCAGTGGGAACTTTCCAAAAAAGAGAGCGATCGCAAAGAGGCGGCAGACGTTGCACTCGAATTGCAGCGCCAGACGGACAGCCTGATCGCATCCCTTGTCTGGCTGGCAACCGAGAAGGATTTAAGCGCAGCTGAAAAATTGCGCCAGTGTGAGCGCATGTATCGCATTTACGGTGCAAAGCCAATTATCTACGCCTATGCGGCAAAGATTTGTCGAGAAGAGCCAAGTGAGATTAAGCGCGTGGGCGAATTCTGGATACAGCTTCTTTCCTATATGCTTCGCTATTCCTGCCTGACGCCAGAGCTTGCCGAGCAATATCTGTCGCTCTCCCTTGCAGGAGTGGAGAATTCGCAGCTGCTCTATCAGGTCATGAAGCGCATGTACACAAGCTTTAAGGATAAACGCGTGCTGACACTTCTCTGTTCTGCGTTAATTCGCATGGGAAAGACATCCCCAGCATATGCGTCATGGTTTGAGCTTGGCATTGCGCAGGAGATTAACCTGACTGGACTTAACGATGCGTTTATGACATCGATCTGTGACCAGATTCCAGAAAGAGAATTGCCAAACAGTATTCTTCTCTACTATTCGTTTAAAAATGACTTAGATAATCGCACACGCCTGAATTTGTATACCTACATTTTAGAGCGATTTCCGAAGGAAACTGACATGTATCAGGCGTATGAGCCGCAGATGGACGAGTTTGCGATTCGTCAGCTCTTAGATGGCCGCATCAATGCGCAGCTTGTTCCGCTCTACGATAACTGGTTAAGCCCGGGACTCATTGACGAGCATCTAGGGTCTGTCTTGACTTCCCTTTTGTTTTCCAGACAGATCACCTGTACGCTTCCGTATGCAAAAAAGGCGATTGTTCATTATACACAGCTTCGCCCAGAGCAAAGCGCACGCGTGACAGACGGTGAGGTCTGTGTTCCGATTTATGCGCAGGATGCGGCGATTCTCTTTGAGGATGCGTATGGAAACCGCTATGCAGATCCAAATATGAAGATGATTCCACTCATGTACCGCGAGGAGCTGGTGACCGTGTGCAAGAAAAAGGTGCCGGGTCAGCTGATGCTTATGGTGCAGGAATCCGACCTTTACTATACAAAGCCGATCGAAACCGAGGCGGGTTTGGCGCTTGCCAAGCAGCTTCTTGAAAAGTCGGAGATTACACGCTCCTTTAAGCGTGTGCTGACGGGACGCATCGTGGATTATTGCTATTTCCACGGCGAGGAGACGAAAGAGTACGATGCCTGGCTGGTATCGCTTGACCCGAGTACACTAAAGAAACAGACGCGTGTGCGCCTGATCGAAATGTGTGTACTGCGCGGCTACAGCAAGGAGGCGTTTGAGTACGTCTGTGCGTATGGAAGCGAGGGCGTGCGACCAGATTTCTTATTAAAGATGACGGTGCGCCGCATCACAGAAACTTTGTATGAGTATAGTGAGAGTCTGTTGATTCTGTGTATTCGTCTGCTGCAGGCACAGCAGGTTCACGAGACAGTTCTTCGTTATCTGTGCATGCATTACGCAGGCCCGACACAGGATTTGTACAATCTTCTTTGTGCTGCAGATCACGCGAAGGCAGACAGCGGCGATTTGGCAGCCCGCGTGGTAACACAGATGCTCTTTACGGGTGAGACGGCTCATCTTGACGAGGCGTATGAGATCTGTAAGAAGACGAACTGCGTATCTGAGAAGCTAGCCAGAGCCGTTCTTGTTGTGCGCTGCCATGACAGTCTGATGGAGGAAAGTACACTCCCACAGGAGATGCAGGATACGCTTGAGACCTTGCTTCTTGAGCAATCACAAGGTCTTCCAGAGGTCTTTTCGCTGGCACTCTTGCAGCAGTATAGCAGCCAGACCACGCTTAGTCCGCAGGGACGACGTCTTTGTGAGCAGCTTTTGTACGCATATTGCGCGAAGGGCATCTATATGAAATGCTTCCATGGCCTTAAGGGGCTGATCGAGCTTCCACATCAGATGGAAGGACGCATCATTGTCCAGTGGAATGGCACACCGGGCCGTCATGTATGGCTGCGCGGCGAGCTGATTCCAAGGGGCAAGCAGGTTACATACGAGATGCAGGAGATTTATCCGGGCATCTACACGGCAGGCGTGTTTCTCTTCCCAGACGAGATGGTTCAGATCAGCGTGCGCTGTGGCGATGGAGACGAAGAAAAAGAGGTCAAGGAAGTGCTTCTTGATCCGACCTCCTGCTATTGCAGAGAAGGTAGTGTCTACGGCGAAATTCAAAAGCTGATTGAGCTTGAGCGAAAAGAAAATTATGACCAGTGGAAGGCGGAGTGCGTCAAAGCAATCCGAAACCGCGAGGCAGCCAAAGAACTGTATGTGTTATTGTAAAAGGACGAAAGATTATGGAAAAACTGATATTAGGCTTTGATTTATGCGATGATGTGACAAAAATAAGCCGGTACCGTTCCGACAACATGAACCCGGCCGACATAAGCTTTCCCCAGGCGGATAACCGTACGGTAATTCAGACGGCGCTTGGGCGAAAGAAAGGTGAGGATGGCTGGCTTGTCGGAAAGGAAGCCTATGAAGCCGTGCTTGAGGGCGGCGGAGCTGTGGTCGACAAGCTGCTGACGCTTCTTTCCAAGAAGGACAGTGTGGCAGTTGGCGATCGTCGCTACACACCAGAGGAGCTGCTTGGAACCTACATCGGCACGCTTCTTGAGACGGTTTATGAGCAGTGCGGGACACGTACCATTGCAAGACTTGTCTTCACCTTAGAAAAGACAGACCCGGCTGTGATGGACAGTATCATTCATTGCATGGATCGCCTCGACATTCCAAGAGAGAATGTCAGCATCATCAACCACACGGAGGCGTATCTGTACTTTGTACTGCGCCAGCCAAAGGCAAACTTTGACAGCCGTGCATTGCTTCTTGACTGGTCTGGTTCGCAGCTTACCAGCTACGAGCTGAATCTGATTCGCAGCGTAAACCCGCCGGTCATCAAGGCAACCAGACAGGTACTTGAGACAAATCTGTCACAGGATATGATGAACAATGAGACACACCGCAGAGTGGTGGATTCGACAATTCGTGAACATTTGGAAAAGATTGTCGATCACCGAGGTGTCAGCTCTTTCTTTGTCAGTGGCAAGGCGATGGAGACCTGTGGAGAATGGGGAAAGAGCTTTATAAAAGCCCTTTCTTCTGGCGGCAAGGTGCGAAAGGGCATCTATTATGAGAGCAACATTTTTGCCAAGGGAGCCGTGATCACTGGAAACAATGAGCTTCATGGGCGAAATGCCTACCCGTACACGATTATCTGTGAGGGCAGAGTGGGCGCTTCAATCTGGATGGATACGAGTGTACACGGCAATAAAAAAGTGCTGATGCTTGCAAAAGAGGGCAGCAACTGGTATGATTGCCGTACAACGGCTGATTTGATTCTCGATGAAGCATCCTCGATTCGCTTGAAGATCAAAAAGACGGGCGAGAAATTGACCATGTTTGAAAACATCAGTCTGGATGCATTCCCAAAGCGTCCAAACAAGACGACAAGAGTGCGGCTGATTCTGACCTTTACGTCAGAGCATGCCGCGATGGTGCGCGTGCAGGATTTGGGATTTGGCGAATTTTTCCCGTCATCCGGTATCGTAGTCAAAAAAGAAATCAAGATTGATTAAGGAGGCATCGGGAATGGAACAATATATTCAGTGCGGTGACATTGCCGAGAATCCGCTCTATGTGAAGGAACTGGGCATTCATATTTACACGGCGGAAGAATTCTGCTATTATATATTCAACAATACTTATCTGCTCGGCGAGGATTTCATCCGTCAGGAAGTCATTGACTTCTTTCGACTGGAGCTTCATATGCCAGAATTGGCAGACAAGATTGTAAAATATTATGGGTCAAGTGCCGATATGGGAGCAGTCTTGGTAATGATCATGCGTGAGATCGGCTATTATGAGGAGACGCAGATTCAGCAGTTTCAGGATCGTTTAGACCGTATGAACCGCCAGAGTCTCTTAGAGCGAAGCAAGGAGCGGGGCGATCTGTTACTTGACAAGGGGCGCTTTGAGTGCGCTGTGCAGATTTACAGCCAGACGCTTCAGATGCCGCGCGGTCTCAGCCAGAAGCCGCAGTTTTACGGTCAGATTTTGCAGCATATGGGCGTTGCGTATCTTCGCATGGGCTATGCCGATGAGGCGATGGAGTGCTTAGAGGCGGCCTATGCAGAGCTAAAGCGCGAGGAGATTTTGGAGCAGATGTATTATCTGGCGCTTCAGACCGGAAAGCCGTTTGCCAAAGAGCTTGAGTGCGTGGCAAGCAGCCAGATCTCCAGATGGCAGGCCCATTATATGGAGGTCGAGACACGTCTTCAGGAGCAGAGCGAGCAGGAGACGGTCGTGCGCAGCATCGGAGAGGACAATGAGATCAACCAGAAGATTTCACAGGATTATCTGACGCAGCGTAAGCGCGCCTATTGCCATATGGTGATGGACGAGTAAGAAAAAAAGAAGTGAGGAGATTTATGAAAGAACTGGACAAAACATACAATCCGTCCGAAATTGAGGGCCGGATTTATGACAAGTGGATGGAGAAGAAATATTTTCATGCAGAGGTAAATCGTGACAAGAAGCCATTTACCATCGTGATGCCGCCGCCGAATATCACAGGGCAGCTTCACATGGGACATGCGCTGGACAATACCATGCAGGATATTCTGATCCGTTACAAGAGAATGCAGGGATATGAGGCACTGTGGCAGCCAGGAACCGACCACGCCGCAATCGCTACCGAGGTTAAGGTTATCCAGAACTTAAAGACGAAAGGCATCGAGAAGAAGGATCTGACAAGAGAGCAGTTCTTAAAGTATGCGTGGGAGTGGAAGGATGAGTACGGCGGACGTATCGTGCGCCAGTTAAAGAAGCTTGGCTCTTCCGCTGACTGGGATAGAGAGCGTTTTACCATGGATGAGGGCTGCTCCGAGGCCGTTCAGGAAGTATTTATCCGCCTGTACGAGAAAGGCTATATCTACAAGGGAAGCCGCATCATCAACTGGTGTCCGGTCTGCAAGACTTCCATTTCCGATGCTGAGGTTGAGCATGTGGAGCAGGAAGGCCATTTCTGGCACATTAAGTATCCGATTGTAGGTGAGGAAGGTCGTTTCGTAGAGATCGCAACCACCCGTCCGGAGACCATGCTTGGTGATACCGCTGTTGCTGTAAATCCAGATGACGAGCGTTACAAGGACATCGTTGGCAAGATGCTTCTGCTTCCAATCGTAAACAAGGAGATTCCGGTAATCGCCGATCCGTATGTTGACAAGGAGTTTGGAACTGGCTGTGTAAAAATTACACCAGCACATGACCCGAACGACTTCGAGGTTGGAAAGCGTCACAACCTGCCAGAGATCAACATCATGAACGACGACGGAACCATCAACGCAAACGGTGGCAAGTTTGAGGGAATGGACCGCTATGAGGCTAGAAAGGCAATCGTAGCAGAGCTTGACAGCATGGGTCTGTTAGTAAAGGTTGTTCCGCACATTCACGCTGTTGGTACACATGACCGTTGTAAGACAACCGTAGAGCCACTTGTAAAGCAGCAGTGGTTTGTCAAGATGGATGAGATGGCAAAGCCAGCAATCGCAGCGTTAAAGGATGGAAGTCTTAAGTTTGTTCCGGAAAATTATGGAAAGACGTACCTGCACTGGCTGGAGGGCATCCGTGACTGGTGTATTTCCAGACAGCTTTGGTGGGGACACAGAATCCCGGCTTATTACTGTGATAAGTGCGGTGAGATGGTCGTATCCAAGGAAGCGCCAACCGTTTGCCCGAAGTGTGGTTGCACCCATTTGACACAGGACCCAGATACACTGGATACCTGGTTCTCCTCTGCACTGTGGCCATTCTCCACACTTGGCTGGCCGAAGAAGACTCCGGAGTACGAGTATTTCTATCCGACCGATGTTCTTGTAACTGGTTATGATATCATTTTCTTCTGGGTTATCCGTATGGTATTCTCTGGCATTGAGCAGACCGGAAAAGTACCGTTTAACACGGTTTTAATCCATGGTCTGGTAAGAGATTCCCAGGGCCGTAAGATGAGCAAGTCTCTTGGAAACGGTATTGATCCGCTTGAGGTAATTGATAAGTACGGCGCGGATGCGCTTCGTATGACACTGATGACCGGAAATGCACCGGGCAACGATATGCGTTTCTACTATGAGCGTGTTGAGGCATCCAGAAACTTTGCAAACAAGATCTGGAACGCATCCCGTTTCATCATGATGAACATGGAAAAGGCATCTATTGACAATGTTTCTCTGGAAGATCTGACCATGGCAGATAAGTGGATTCTGAGCAAGTGCAATAGCCTGATTCAGGAAGTAACCGAGAATCTGGACCGCTACGAGATGGGTATCGCACTTCAGAAGGTATACGATTTCGTTTGGGAAGAGTTCTGTGACTGGTACATTGAGATGGTAAAGCCGCGTCTGTGGGACGATGGAAACAAGTCTCAGGCCGCAGCAATCTGGACCTTAAAGACCGTTCTGATTCAGTCTCTGAAGCTGCTTCATCCGTTCATTCCGTTCGTTACAGAGGAGATCTTCTGCAACTTACAGGATGAGGAAGAGAGTATCATGGTATCCGCATGGCCGGTAAGCAAGGCTGAGTGGAACTTTGCAGAGGAAGAGGAAGCTGTAGAGATGATGAAGGATGCCGTTCGTGCAATCCGTACCGTTCGCACTTCCATGAATGTTCCGCCGAGCAAGAAGGCTACCGTTTATGTTGTGTCTGAGGATGCAAAGGTAAGAGAGATCTTCGAGCACAACAAGATTTTCTTCGCAGCCCTAGGTTATGCAAACGAGGTTCTGATTCAGTCCGATAAGAGCGGAATCGCTGACGATGCGGTATCTGCTGTAACGGCACGTGCAACCATGTATATGCCATTTGCAGAGCTGGTTGATGTCGCAAAGGAGATTGAGCATCTGGAAAAGGAAGAGAAGAAGCTTGAGGGCGAGTTAAAACGTTCCCATGGTATGCTGTCCAATGAGCGTTTCATAAACAAGGCTCCGGCTGAGAAGATTGCCGAGGAGAAGGCAAAGCTGGAGAAGTATGAGGCGACCATGAAGCAGGTTCAGGAGAGACTGGCTGCTTTGAAGAAGTAAAGCGAAATGTAAAAATCGCAGGAAGCTGAAAAAAAAGCCGTTCCCGGAGGCTTTTGCCTTGGGGAATGGCTTTTTGTGTGCTGTGTGACCAGAAAGTGATTTTTATTTACATAACAGACGATACAGCGTTGGATTTACATCGAAGGCAGAGAGAAGTTCATCGATTTCTTTTTTATTGTCAGCACAGCGTCCGTTATAGACAGCGCGAATCAGTAGATTCTTCGGGGTATGTGCCATGTCAATGAATTCCAAAATCTGGGTGCGGTAGCCTTTCGATTCGAGAATCTGGGCGCGAAGTCCATCGGTCATCAGGGCGGCCATGCGCTCTTTTAAGATGCCGTAATGAAGAACAGGAGAGAGCAGGTCATTTTTCATCTGCTTGTTTAATTCATGTTGGCAGCAAGGAACAGAGAGAATAACCTTTGCACCCCAGCCAACTGCTTTTGCGAGTGCATAGTCGGTTGCAGTGTCACAGGCGTGAAGCGTAACAACCATATCGACCTGACTGCAACCATCGTAGTAGGCGATGTCGCCGCATAGGAATTCGAGCTTATCGTAGCCGTAGCGTACCGCGAGCTCATTACAATGATAAATGACGTCTTCCTTTAAGTCAAGGCCGGTAATGCGCACTGGGTATCCCTTTAAGACCTTCAGATAGTAGTAGATCGCGAAGGTCAGATAGGACTTTCCGCAGCCAAAATCCAGAATGCGAAGCTCGCGTCCGGTCGGAAGAGCTGGAAGAATATCTTCGATGTATTCGAGGAAACGGTTGATCTGGCGGAACTTATCATAGTGAGAATGGACAATTGCGCCAGTCTGGGTCATGACACCAAGGTCAATCAGAAATGGAACTGGAATGCCTTCCTCAAGAATATATTTTTTCTTGCGATTGTGCTCAAGGGAGATCATTGGAGCCTTCGCAGAGGCAGCGTTCATTTTCTTTTTGATTGTTGCGGCGCCTTTTTTGCTGACGAGAACGTTTGCAGTAAAGCTTTGTGTTTCTACGACAGCGTTGCGAAATGGAGCAAGGACTTTAAATGGTGTAAACGGATTGGCATCAGAACTGCTGTCTGCAAATGGGACAGCATCGTTGATGGACAATTTCGCTGTCAGATAGGTGCAGGCATCCGCAGCAGTTAAATTTTTGTGGAAGACCTGAGTTTTGGTGTATTCTTCTATTTGAAAAAGCAATTCATCATTTTTTAATACCGGACGGGCGCAAATTTTGATGACACCATCCTTCGACGAGGGATTGCTTAAAATGACTCTTATCAGCTCTTTATTTAAGCTGTCAGCAAAGAGTGAGTGTAAATCGGACATAAAAAACCTTCTTTCTGCAGAATGTCCCGACATCTGCTGTGTATGTTTGCGCAAAGTTATTCTTGCTATTTCACAGATTTAATCTTATAATACAAGTATTCCAAAATCAAGAGGAAGTTTAAGTACAATGGAAAACAGTAAAAGTAGTTACATAAAGATCATAAATGAAATTTGTGCAGAGGAGGGGATTGCGCTTAGCAGCTACTCCTATGACTGGGCCTTTTGTCTGAAGAAGGATGGAAAGCGAGTTTTTATTTTAGGCTACCAGTTTGGCCTCAATCCATCTTCTGTGCAGCAGGTCTGCAATGACAAAAACATTGCAAGTGAGGTACTGAAGGAGGAAGGCATTCCGAGTGTTTATCATGCCTGCTTCATGGCACCGTCCATGTTACAGTACACAGGAGGAAAAGGCAGCTGGAAGGCACTTTTATCCGAGCTTGAGAAGGGACCGCTTGTCTGCAAGGACAATTATGGAACCGGAGGTAATCTGGTCTTTAAGGTAGAGACACAGGCACAGCTTGAGCAGGCTGCGGCAGATGTGTATGCTGCTTCTGAGGCAATGGCAGTGTGCAGCTATGAGAAGATTCAGAGTGAGTATCGTCTGGTTGTCTTAGACGGCGAGATTCGTCTTGCCTTTTCAAAGATTCGTCCGTCACTTGCGGGTGACGGCGTGTCAACGGTTGGCAAGCTGTTAGCAGAGGCGATCGCAAACGGACAGATTCATAGCTTCTTGGTGCCAAATGAAGCAGAGTTATCGAAAGTACCGGCAAAAGGCGAGACTTATCTGTTAAACTGGAAGCACAACCTCGGACAGGGAGCCAGTGCGCTCACGCTTTCCATTCCAGATCTGGAGGAGGAGCTTGTAAGTTTAGTAAAGAGAACCGCCAAGGCGCTTAGCATCCGTTTTGCCTCGATTGATATGATTAAAACCGAGGCAGGTTGGAAGGTACTTGAAGTCAACGCTGGTGTCATGATGGAGCATTTTGCTTCTTCTGGTGAGGAACAGTATCGTACTGCGAAATCAATTTACCGTGATGCGATTCTGAAGATGTTTGAGGGTTGATTTTTTGCCTGAAAATAGGTATGATAATGCAAGGGCCAAGTTTGCCCACACAGAAAGGTGCAAAAGTATGATAAATTTTGAGGAAGAGCTGGCAAAGTTTAAGCCAAGTCTTGAAGTAGACGAAACCGAAAAGGCCATCCTGAACGATAAAATGGTGGACATCACCGATATCCTTCAGGAGCTGATGAATGAGATGAACGAGATTAAGAAGTAAACACACGGAGGAATGCATGAAGTGCTATGCTTGTAATTGCAGATTATCCCCTGATCGGGATACCTGCCCAAAATGCGGAGCTGACATCAGACTTTACCGTAAGATTATCTACGCTTCCAATCAGTATTATAACTTGGGTCTGGCGCGAGCCAAGGCACGAGATCTGACAGGAGCGGCGGAATGTCTTCGTACCAGTCTGCAGCTATATAAGAAAAACATCAGTGCCAGAAACCTGCTCGGACTTGTCTATTATGAGATGGGCGAGGCGGCGCTGGCATTAAAGGAATGGGTCATCAGCAAGAATCTTCGCCACAGAGGAAACATTGCGGACGAGTACATTAAGGATATGCGTGACAATCGTCAGTCATTAGACAGTGCAGATCACAGCATACGAAAGTTTAACCAGGCACTTGAATATGCCAAGACCGATGCGCGTGATATGGCGGTAATTCAGCTGAAGAAAGTCATTAGCGTGAATCCGAGAATGATCAAGGCGTATCAGCTGTTAGCGCTTCTCTACATGGAAGACCAGAAATATGAGCAGGCGCTCGACGTTATTGAGCGCTGTCTTGAGATTGACCGCGGAAATTCGGGCGCACTTTCCTATAAGAGAGAGTTGGAAACCAATTATAAGGTTTCAAAGAAAAAGAATTCTGTCGGCGTAGCAGGCGAGCTTGAGAGGGAGGAAGTTATCATTCCGGTGCGTATGCGCGACTACGGTAGCTATCTGGCAGCCGCAGCTTATGTATTGGTTGGCTTTTTGTTAGCGCTTGGTGTGTTGTATTATGTGATCATGCCAGGTAAGGAAGCACAGCTTGACGAGAGCAATCAGGCAAAGATTCAGCAGTATGAGGATAAATATGTTACATTAAATGCTAATATTACCGAGCTGGAGGATAAGCTTGAAAAGCTTCAGGATGAGAAGGATCAAGACGCGGAAAGCTACAAGAACAGCAGCAGCGAGACGGAGCAGCTTGTAAATGCATATCAGTCCCTTTTAGCAGTGGCAAAGCCATTTGTTGATGAGGATTATGCACAGGCGATTGATCTGTATGCCGAGTTGGATGCAAATGCAGTAGATGATGACACTTATAATGAACTGTATCAGTCGATCAAGGAGCAGATGGAAAATCATCTGACGGATCGTATTTTCGAGACTGCAATTTGGAAGCGTGAGCATGAGGATGACCGCGAGACGGCGATTGAGCTGTGCCAGAAGATCATTGAACTGGATCCGTCCTACGATGCAGCTTACTTTTACATTGCAGTCAGCGCACAGGAAATGAATAACAATGCGCTGGCGATTGACATGTATACGCAGTACATACAGCGTTTCCCAGTGGGACCGCAGATTCAGGATGTACGTGTCAACTTAAATGCAATTGCACCACAGGTATTGCAGTCACTTGATGCACCACAGGAAGTGCCGAACAATGATGCGCAAGAGGCTGATCCGAATGCAGCAGCAGACCCGAACGCTGAGGAAAATCCGGCAGAAGACCCAGCGGATGCAGCAAACCAGGCAGAAGATCCAGCGGATGCAGCAAACCAGGCAGAAGATCCAAACGCAGCCGCAGACTCGAGTGCCGATGCAAATGCGGATGCGAATGCAGCGGCTGATCCGAATGCGGACGCAAATGCCGAGGATCCAAATGCAGCAGAAGATCCAAACGCTGCCGCAAACTAACAATACGGTTTTGAAGCATTACAAGAAAAATCGTTCCCCTGAAGGGACGACAAACGATACGAAAGATAAGACACAGAGACAAATGGGACTCTGTGTCTTTTTTCGTGCAAAAAATGAATTTGAAAAGAATAAAAACACAACAGAAAACTGGAAAAATTGAACAGTTAAAAAGAAAAAAGAGAAGCAAAGAGATCAAGAGGATCAAGAGAATCGAAAAGAAAGGAGTTAAAATAAAATGGAAAATGTAACATATATGCAGGCAGGTCCAGTATTGATTATTGGACTGCCAGAGGAGGTTGACGATCATGTGTGCAAGGGCATCCGTGAGGAGACGGATCGTTACATCTCAGAGGGAAAGGTGCAGAAGCTGATCTTTGATTTTTCAAAGACGGGATTTATGGACAGCTCAGGCATTGGAATCCTGCTGGGACGCTATAAGCGGATGCATCACATGGGCGGCGAGGTACTTGTGACAGGCGAGGATGCCAAGATTCGCAGACTTCTTCGTATCTCTGGCGTGTATCAGGTTGTAGGGACGCTGTGATGGCGGTCAATGATCAAGATTGGTTTGAGTGGCAGCAAAAGGCTGCAGATGGAGGAGAGATGGAAGAACAGCAAAAAGAATTGGACGGCAAATGGCTGCAGGAGGGAGTGCAGCGCATGACAGTTACGTTAGAAAGTGATTCAAGAAACGAGAGCTTTGCTAGAGTGTGCGTGGCTTCCTTTATGACGCGCATGAATCCGACGGTGGCGGAGACCGATGATGTAAAAACAGCAGTTTCGGAGGCGATCACAAACGCGATTGTGCACGGATATCCGTATGAGAAAGGATTAATTCAGTTAGACTGTTCGATTGAGGATGATACGCTTACCGTACAGATACGTGATTGGGGCAGAGGAATTGAGAATGTCAAGAAGGCTATGGAGCCGATGTACAGTCAGTCGGTACGTGGAACAGAGCGCTCTGGGATGGGCTTTTGCTTTATGGAAGCATTTATGGACGATTTAAAGGTGTCCTCATCCGTTGGAAGCGGCACATTGGTACAGATGAAGAAAAAAATCTGCGGTGGCAAGAGAGTGGAATAGAGGTGTTTTCTCTGGAGTATTCGGCAGAGCTGTTTGAACAAATGCGAGTAGGGGATGCACAGGCGAGAGATCGGCTGGTGCTTGCCAATACCGGGCTTGTGTGGAGCATAGTAAAAAAATATCGCGGCAGAGGATACGAGGAGGAAGATTTATTTCAGATCGGCTGCATCGGGTTAATGAAGGCGATTGATCGGTTTGACCAATCGTTTGGTGTGCGCTTTTCTACTTATGCGGTGCCGATGATCATTGGGGAGATTCGGCGCTTCTTACGGGATGATGGCATGATTAAGGTCAGCCGCACGTTAAAAGAAACAGCAGTGCGCGCCAGACAATTACAGGCACAGTATGAGGCAAAGTATGGAACGGAGCCAAGTATCGGCCAACTGGCAGAGGTGATGCAGATTGCACCCGAGGAACTGGCGAGCGCATTGTCCTCTGCGCAGGAAGTAGAAAGCCTGCAAAAGACAATTTATCAGAGCGATGGCAATGCAATTTTACTCGAGGATCGATTAGAAGCAAAGGAAAATGAACAGGAAAAGTTAGTAAATCGTCTTGCATTGAAAAAAGTGATGCGGGAGCTGCAGGATCAGGAGCAGAAAATTATTGTGTTGCGCTATTATTCTGGGCAGACGCAGGTACAGACCGCACAGTGCCTTGGAATCTCTCAGGTGCAGGTCAGCAGGATCGAGAAGAAGGTGCTTAAGAAGATGCGGCAGATGCTGGAGGCGTGATTGTGGTAGTTCACGGTGGAAGGTTACGAAAGCGGTTCGACGATTGTTTTGTCGGCGTCACTGTTCAGCAGGACCCCACTACATATTTTCCACGAAAGTTTACTTTGACAAGGCCTGCTTCAACGTTCCGCCTCGTAAAAGCAACTCGTCTCACCGCTATTTTAGGTTATGAAGCGTGAACTGCATAAATAACAAAACAGCTGCGCATACTTGCAACAGCCGCAAAGGTAGGGAAATAACAAGCGGCCAGGAGGCACATTGTGTCATGTCAGATACGGTATACATTAAAATAGGACAAAAGATTCGCGTCACACAGCCGTCGGTAAGCATCGGCGAGCTGGGCAATCTGTGGTGTACGAATGCATCAGTAGAGGCGCGCTGCAAAGCACTTCATTATACGACCATTCATGGGCAGCGCGCAATAGGAGACATCTTAGCGGTGACACAGACGATTCAACAGGAATATCCGTCTATACAGGTGGAAAACCTTGGAGAGACCGATTTTATTCTTGAGTATATACAGGCGCATAAGAAAAAGCCTGTGTGGGAGTGGAGCAAGGTTGTATTTGTCTGCCTGATTATCTTTTTTGGTTCGGCGTTTTCGATTATGACCTTCAATGCCGATGTCAGCGTGGACCAGATCTTTGGTGATCTGCATCTTCTTATCACTGGAGAGGAGCGTACCGCCTTTACATGGCTGGAGGGTGGCTATACGGCTGGAATTTTTCTGGGCATTCTTGTCTTTTACAATCATTTCCGCAGCAGAAAACGTATCATGGATCCGACACCGTTAGAGGTGGAGATGCGCGAATATGAGCGAACGGTCAATCAGTCTATACTTGACCAGAATGAACGCACGCAGGCACGAAAAAAACGCTTAGGTACACAGGGAGAAGACCGATGAGTATAAATGGGGTGAAGGCAGCGGCAGAGGTGTTTGTCGGTATTTCGGCGGGCAGTGCAGCTTCAGCAGGCGTGTTTGCACTGATTACAGTAATCGGAATCTTGCCTAGATGGACAGTGCGTACCCGTACCGCACGCCATCTGAGGCTGTATGAGTGGAGCATCATATTCGGAGGAACACTGGGAAATCTTTACTTTTTATTGCAGCCGAAGTTAGCAGGTGGTGTCGTGGGCGAAACGGCAGTCGGACTGTTTATCGGACTTTTTGTCGGTGGTTTAGTTATGTCGCTTGCGGAGATTCTTGATGTATTTCCGATTCTTCTTCGGCGCGCACGCATCCAGGTCGGGATTCCATGGATGGTGCTATCCATCGGACTAGGAAAGGTACTGGGGTCTTGCTTGTATTTTTTGAATCTTTGATGTTACCGTGCATGTGCCTGGTGAACAAAAAACGTTTGATAAGAAAGAATCGAAATACAAGAAACGATTTTGAATGATTTTGAAATGAAATACAAGAAACGATTTTGAAATAGAAGGGAGTATTACGAATATGGTAACAGAAGAGCAGAAAAAAGAATATCAGGATTACGTCAAAGAAATCACACCCGTTCACAACACACCGCGAAATATGTTTCGCGCTTTCTGGACGGGCGGCGTGGTTTGTGTGATTGGTCAGCTGTTGGGTGCATGCTTTGAAAAATTTGGACTGGATAAAGAAGCGGCAGGCATCTGGACGTTGATCGTTCTTGTGTTGACGGCGATTGTGCTGACTGCGTTGCACTTGTTTGGACGTTTGACCAAATATGCGGGAGCTGGCGTTCTTGTTCCGATTACAGGATTTGCAAATGGCGTGGCATCGCCAGCTGTCGAATCCGCACCGGAAGGCGAAGTATTTGGAAAAGGCGTGCAGATCTTTACCATCGCGGGACCTGTTATTCTCTATGGTGTACTTGCAAGTTGGGTGTTAGGATTGATTTATTGGCTGATGGGGCTGCTCTAATTGCTCAAAAGTGCCCAAAAAGGGTACAAAATCGTGAATTAGGGCAGTATTTAAAATTTTTTGAATTTTTTTGAAAAAAGGTGTTGACAAATTCGTAGGATGTGCTATAATAAGGATGTTGGTTGAGAGAACGAAAGAAAAACAAAATGAAGCCAACAAACAGTAATCCTCGATAGCTCAATGGTAGAGCACTCGGCTGTTAACCGAGTTGTTGTAGGTTCGAGCCCTACTCGGGGAGCTGATAACTAAGATTAAGTATCTGGTTATCATGAAAAATGTGTCCGTAGCTCAGTTGGATAGAGCAACGGCCTTCTAAGCCGTGGGTCGGGGGTTCGAATCCCTTCGGGC
>CAVCXB010000033.1:0-26419 GCA_963605535.1 Wujia chipingensis | reverse complement strand
CGTGATATTTTTTCGGAGCGAAGCTCCGTTTCAGATACCACGTCCATAGGAGCTATGCACCGCATGGGCGTGGAGACTTCATTTGTCGCCGGACTAAAGATGGGAACATCTGGAACTGCCATTGCCACGGTGATGGCTCAATTTCTAGCAGCCGCAATCTGCCTGTGCATGATGAAAAGAAAGCACCCAGAATTCTTTTTTGGGTGCGACGATCTTGTATGGGACAAAAAGCTGATGAAAAAGACGGCAAAATTTGGCGTAGTTTCGGCAATGCATCAGTCCAGCCTTTACATCGGAAAGCTTCTTGTACAGGGAGCGGTCAATACGGGCGGAACGGATATGATCTCGGCATACACAGCTACTATGCGAATTGAAGGATTTGCAAATTCATTCAGTGACAGCGGCGCTGTTGCCATCTCGGTATTTGTTGCACAAAATCTTGGGGCAGGCAAGAAGGATCGTGTCCGCTGTGGATTTTTTCAGGGTTTCACGGTAATGATTCCGCTTGCAATTGTTCTTTCTGTACTGATGATTCTCTTTACAAAAAGGGCAGTGCTTGTTTTGATGGGCGATCCATCGGCTGTTGTTTTGAAAAATGCAGATGAATATATGCTTGTGATTTCTCTGTTTTATTTTCTTTGTTTTACGGGAAGTACTTTTGTCGGACTGTTTCGCGGAATTGGAAGAGTCGAGGTACCAGTCATAGGTACCTTTATTCAGATGTCCATTCGTGTTGTACTGTCCTATACACTAATTGGTTTGCTTGGCTTAAAGGCGATTGCACTAGCAACCGGACTTGGCTGGTCGGTGATTGTTATGTATCAGATTTTGACATATCGAAAGATGAAAAAAGACTTGACTTTTGAAAATGGATCTGATAGACTGAGTTCGATAAAAGGGAGTAGCTGACCGACATAGGTTCACTTCTTCGTCAATACAGTTATTCAAGGCAATAACTCGGAAAGTGATGAAACAGCGAGACTTTTACTGCAAATGCAGTAGGAGTCTCTTTTTTTATACCTACTGCAAATAAAATAAGAAAAAAGAGGTAGGTAGTATGATCGTACAAATTTTTATTTTGTTGGCAGGTTTTTTGCTTTTGGTAAAAGGTGCAGACTGGTTTGTGGAGGGGGCAGCCAGCATTGCAAAAAAGTTGGGAATTCCGCAGCTTGTAATAGGACTTACAATTGTGGCAATGGGAACAAGTATGCCAGAGGCAGCTGTTAGTATTACAGCGGCATTGAATAAGAATGCAGGAATCACGATTGGAAATATTGTGGGAAGCAATATCCTTAACATCTTGATTATTCTTGGAATTACAGCAGTCATTACAACTGTTTCAATTCAAAAATCAACATTATATTATGAAATACCATTTATGATTGGAATTACTGTACTGCTGATGATATTTGGAATTACGGGTTCCAAAATTACATTCGTGGAAGGCGTAATTTTCTGGATTTTATTTCTGATCTATCTGGGATATCTTTATTGGATGTCAAAAAAAGGCGCAGCGCAGGAAGAAGAGAATGCAAAAGAGATCCCAGTGTGGAAGTGCATTCTGTTCATGATACTTGGTGGAATTATGGTAGTAAAGGGAAGTGATTTTGCTGTCAGCGGCGCATCTGACATTGCAAGATTTTTTGGAATGAGTGAACGATTTATTGGCCTTACGATTGTCGCATTTGGAACGTCTCTTCCAGAGCTGGTAACATCGGTTACGGCAGCAAGAAAAGGAAATGCGGGAATTGCAATTGGAAATATCGTGGGAAGTAATATTTTCAATATTTTGTTTGTGATCGGAACAACTGCTTTTATTTGTTCAGTGCCATTTGAACGTAAGTTTATTATTGATACGATCATTGCCATTTTTAGTGGTGTGCTGCTTTGGGGTGGAACTATTAAGAAGAAAGAATTGAGAAAGCCATGTGGAATTCTGATGCTGTTGGGTTATGCGGCATATTTTGTATATTTATGTATGATCTAGGCACAACCAATTGACATCCTGTGAATGAATATCTGCCGACACATCCCGAATATTCATGGATAAAGGAAGTCAGCTCAAAAGCAGTGAAACATGCGATTGAATGTGGGTGTACTGCATTTACAAGATTTTTTAAACATCAGAGTGGATTTCCCAATTTCAAAAAGAAAGACATCTCAGATGTAAAGATGCATTTTGTAAAGAACAATCCGAAGGACTGCTTTTGTGAGCGGCACCGAATCCACATTCCAACACTTGGCTGGGTGAGGTTAAAGGAAAAGGGTTTTGATTACACGGTATGCAATTTCCATTCCGCACCAGATACCGCATTCTGTTACCATGGAATGGATAAGACCGTATTTCTTGGTGTAAAGTGCAGATAAAAATTATATAAAAGAACTTTACATAGACTTTACATAAAACTAACACAGAGCTGATAGCATGATTTTCTCAGTCGGGGTACATTGAATAGGAAGGGTGGGGCAGGACTGCAACACACTTCCTATTCTATTCCTATTCTAACGTTAACGATAACTGGTTACGGTCAAACAAAACTGAAAGAAAATGCAAACAAAGTTCAGTAAGAGTGCAGACCGCAACACACATCCGGGAGAACCGGGGGAGGAAAATCATGAATGAAAATGTGAAAATTGTGTTTGGCCTTTTGGGTGGTCTTGCGCTGTTTTTGTATGGCATGAACGGCATGAGTGACGCGCTCCAGAAGACAGCTGGCGACAAGATGAAGAAAATCTTAAGCTTCCTGACAAAGAATCCAATTATGGGAGCACTCGCCGGAGCACTGGTAACAGCCGTTTTGCAGAGTAGTTCCGCGACAACGGTTATGGTAATCGGTTTTGTAAGCGCAGGACTCATGAGCTTGCCGCAGGCGATTTCTGTTATTTTCGGTGCAAACATCGGAACCACGATGACCGCACAGCTGATGGCATTTAAGATCAGTGATTACATCTATCCGCTTATCTTCATCGGATTTATGATGAATTTTGTCTGTAAGAAAGAGCAGTTAAAAAATATTGGTCTTGTTATCTTCTCCTTTGGACTGTTGTTTGAAGGTATTGAGATCATGGGAAACGTCATGAAGCCACTCGCAGGAAGTGCGATCTTTGTTGATTTAATGGCAACGGTAAAGGAAGTTCCAGTACTTGGTGTTGCACTCGGAACCGTTATGACACTTGTTGTACAGAGTAGTTCCGCGACCATTGCCGTGTTACAGAATTTTGCCTCACAGGCGGGACCCGATGGTGTAACGAGTGTTATGGGTCTGGCAGGCGCGATCCCGATTCTTCTTGGTGATAACATTGGTACCACCATCACTGCACTGTTAGCCTCCATCGGACAGTCTAAGAATGCAAAGAGAACTGCACTGGCGCACAGTGTTTTTAATATCACTGGTAGTATTTTGTTTATGTTTTTCCTCTCTGTATTGACGCGTTTTGTGCAGTTCATTTCTCCGAAGGGAAACGAGGTCGATGTCATTTCCAGACAGATTGCAAATGCGCATACAACCTTTAATGTAGTTTGTACGCTGATCTGGCTGCCATTAATTCCAGTTATGGTGAAAATTGTTATGACCATTATTCCGGGTGGTGACAAGAAAGCCTATGATGGTCCAGTAAGTGTGCTGGAGGAGGGCGTAATTGCACAGCCAGCCGCAGCGCTGTATCTGGTGTCCGAGGAGCTTGGTCACATGGCAGAGATCGGCAGCAATTTGCTTACTTCTCTTAAGGAAAGCTTTAGTGTAGACAAGGCAACAAGTGACAAGGCAAAGGAGCAATATAAAAAATACCGTAGACAGGCGGCACGAATGGAGAGTGATCTTTCTACCTATGTAACGAAGATGCTTTCAAGCGGAAATCTGACCCAGCAGCAGTCTGGTCAGGCCGCAGGACTCTTATATGTCTCAAATAATATTGGCCGTATCGCAGACCGCTGTGAGGAGATTGACGATGTACACGATAAAATTTTGATGGATAAGCGTTCCTTCTCCGATGCAGCGACAAACGAATTGCAGGATTGTATTGAGATTTCAAGAAAGCTGTTCGACCGAGCAATCCGTTCCGTAAAGGATGGCGATCTGGATCGCGCCCGCACTGTCGTAAAGAAAAAGAATAAAATGCGAAAAGCACAGAAACAGTTAAAGCGTGCCCACCTTGCGCGTGTCAACGAGGGTCTTTGCGATGCATCCATGACAGAAGATTATTCTGCAATCATGTACAGCTTAGACCGAATTGTGGATAACTGTGTGAGCATTGCAGAGGAGACGCTTGATCATATCGCGTTTGTCAATCTGGCAGAGGATGAACAGGAGGAAAACAGTCCGTCATCCGGTGCACAGGAGGTAACAGACCAGAAGGAATCGCATAAGCATAGCGAAGCGCAGGTACAGGCAGAGGTACACAAACAAGATCAGGCACAATCGCAGGATGCAGCCGCAGCAGAGCAAAAAGCGCAGAGTAAATATGATCAATCCTCTGAAGTGGACAGTGAGGAGACAACTGGTGAGGAAGGTACTGCAGATATCATCGCTGAGATTGACGCAGAGGAAACACAGGAGCAGAGTGCCGATTTGACCTAAATTATCGGAAAATCGGCGTATTAATTTGACCTGAATTTTACATTCGGTTTACGGTAGTGTGATAGCAACGCATGCGCACACAGAGTATATTGATGTTAGAAAGAGAAACAAACAGCTGTGAACAACAGCGGTGACTGCAAGTGCAATAGCAGTAATACGCAAGCAATGCAAAAGTAGCAGTCGCGTTCATAGGCGAAAGCCGGAATGAGAGGCAGTTATGAAAATGACATCAATGTGGTACGCAATTAATAGCGCAGATATAGAAGCTTCACAGAAAAAGGTTTTATTTGTTGGCATCAACATTTTCGTGTGGGCGGCAATCGCATTTATCCTGTGTCTGGTAGGCGGTGCGGTTCAGGGTTTCAATAAGAACTGGGGCTTTATGACGTTTCTGATCACAGGCTACAGTGCCGTAATCATGGGATTTTTCAGAAGTGTCTTTTATCTTCTTAGAAAATAATTGCTCCTATCAAAAAAACAAAATGGAATAAATAAAATAGAATAAATAAAAGCAGTAGGCTCAGCCGGGAATCCGGTCTGGGCCTTTGTTATTGCTTAAGGAAACAATCCTAGATTCTGTTCTTTACACAAATAAATTTGTATGATACGATAAAAAAGTATTGACTTTATTTAAGGAGTTGATTCGAAACAAGAGTATAGAGCGATCAGACAGCAAATCGCAGCGAAAACAAGAATAGGAAGGAAGAAATACACCTATGGAAAATAAAGAAAAGAAGCAAGAAACACATCAAGAAACACATTTGGACAACGGCACACAGACCGAGCACAAGCGACGTGTGCGCTACAAGGGAAAATATCCAAGAAAATTTGAGGAGAAATATAAAGAACTTCAGCCAGAAAAGTATAAAGATACTGCAGAGCATGTCATTCAGAAGGGAAATACTCCGGCCGGAACACACCGTCCGATCTGCGTTGAGGAAATTCTTTCATTTTTGGATGTACAGCCGGGAGAAGTAGGTGTGGATGCTACACTTGGCTATGGCGGTCACACACAGAAAATTTTGGACTGCTTAAAGAAAGAAGGTCATCTGTATTCGCTCGATGTGGATCCGATTGAGTCTGCGAAGACCGAGAAGCGTTTGAGAGAGCAGGGCTACGGTGAGAATGTCTGGAGTGTATGTTTGATGAACTTTGCCAATATCGCAGAGATCGAGAAAAAGGCAGGAAAGCTTGATTTTGTTCTCGCCGATCTGGGTGTATCTTCGATGCAGATCGATGACCCGAAGCGCGGTTTTTCCTTCCGCGAGGATGGACCACTTGATCTTCGTTTAAACCCACAGGCAGGTGTCCCGGCATCTGAGCGCTTAAAGGAGATGGACGCTGAGGAGATCGAAGGCATGCTTTTTGAAAATTCCGATGAGCCATTGGCAAACGAGATTGCGCGTGCGATTCTGTCTGCAAGAAGAAAGAAACAGCCAATCGAGACAACGAGTCAGTTGCGCGAGATTGTCGAGCAGGTTGTACTGCGCACAAAGCCAGAAAATCCAAAGGAAGCAGTAAAAAAGACCTGCCAGCGTGTGTTCCAGGCGCTCCGAATCGACGTAAATAGTGAGTTTGAAGTACTCGATTCTTTCTTAGAGGCACTTCCACATATCTTAAAACCGGGCGGCAAGGCTGCTATTTTGACTTTCCATTCTGGTGAAGATCGCATGGTAAAGAAGTCGTTTCAGTATTATTCGAGAGAGGGAATTTACAGTGAGATTGCAAAGGATGTGATTCGTCCATCAGCAAAGGAATGTGCGTCCAACCCGAGAGCACGATCCACAAAGTTTCGCTGGGCCGTCCGCTCCGATGCATCGCTTGGAGAGTGACGCAGATGAGAACGAAAGTAAAAATTATAGTTGTGGCGGCGCTGCTTGGATTATGCTGTTTCTCGACAGCTGGGTGCAGTGCAGTCGAAAAAAAGCTGGAGCCTGTTTATCAGGCACTTTTAAACGATGATTCAGCACATGCAAATGAACTGGACGGCGCAGAAAATGAAAACCAGAAAAAACAGGGACAGGAAGCAGATGAATCAAAGGAACAGCAGAGTGAATTGGGAGAAAACTCTGATTCCAAGAACACGGACACTGACGATGTGAATGCTGAAAATACCGAAAAAGATGAGACAACCTCTACCGCTGCTCCGGCAGGAACGATAACAGTCGATGAGGCAAGCAGCTCGTCAGGATCCGTGCACCTTCCGGGCAATAAAAAAATTTTGCTGACTGGCGATTCGCGCACCGTATGCTTATACTGCTCTCAAATTTATGATGAGACGGAGTATCCGAAGCATGTTTTCTACAACATTGACGAAGCAACTTTTACCGGATACACAAACGAAAGCATCGTCGTAGCAAAGGGTGGCGAGGGATGCAGTTGGATGCGTGCAATCGGCGTGCCAAATGCATTATCGCATCTGGACGAAGCTGATGCGCTTGTTATCTGGTTTGGTGTCAATGATTTGCATGTATCTGCCGACTATATTAACTACGTGAATGGCCTTGCGCAGCAGTATGACATTCCAATCTATTATATGACCATTGGACCGTGTAATGGAAAGTGGGAGAGTAAGAATAGTGATGTGCTTGCGTTTAATTCGGCACTTATGCAGCTGCTTGATCCGTCTGTTTCCATCATTGATGCGTACAGTTATATCAAAGATGGGCTTGATAATGGCCTGTTTGCGACAATGGATGGACTGCACTACGATTACAATACCAGCAGGGCGATTTACGACTATATGGTAGAGCAGGTTGAGCTATATTGGCAGCTTCACTGAATTTGATTTGGCGTAAAGCAGTTACTGCTCACGGGCTCATGCGCAAATCATTAAAAAAGGATTAACTTTGTCGCGGTTTGGTTGACACTTATTTTCCTGTGAACTACAATAATCTCTATAACTTATTATAATTAACTTATAATAACTTATAGTTAGAAATTATTATGTAAAAAAGGAAGGAAACACAAAATTGAGTACAAACGAAAACAAAAAAGGACAAGGCCCTAGAAGCAGCTTTTCTGGCAAACTCGGCTTTGTCCTGTCGGCGGCAGGCGCGTCCGTAGGCTTAGGCAATATCTGGCGTTTCCCGTATCTGGCGGCAAAATATGGCGGAGGAATTTTTCTCTTGATTTACATTTTACTAGCGCTGACCTTCGGCTACACGATGATTATTGCGGAGACCTCCATCGGCCGAATGACGAAAAAGAGCCCAGTAGGTGCATTCGCCTCCTTTGGAAAAGCAAAATGGCTGTCTTTCGGCGGCTGGATCAATGCGATTATCCCGATTCTGATCGTGCCATATTACTCCGTAATTGGTGGCTGGGTCATCAAATATCTGGCTGAGTATGTGATGGGACATAGCGAGGCGCTGGCAACAGATGGTTATTTTTCATCATTCATCGCAAGTGGCGCAACCACAGAGATTTGTTTCTTGATCTTCGTATTTATTACCTTATCAATCATCTTTGCGGGCGTGCGAAATGGAATTGAGCGTGTGTCAAAGTTCATGATGCCAATCCTTGTTGTGCTGTCTGTTGTGATTGCAATCTATTCCGTCAGCAGACCGGGCGCGCTGGCAGGCGTAAAGTATTTTTTGATTCCGAACCTAGAAAACTTTTCCTGGATGACGGTTGTATCGGCGATGGGCCAGATGTTTTATTCCCTGTCCATTGCGATGGGTATTCTGATTACGTTTGGTTCTTACATGAAAAAGGATGTGTCGATCGAGGGTTCAACAGAAAATGTAGAAATCTTTGATACGGCGATTGCGATTATGGCAGGACTGATGATCATCCCGGCTGTATTCGCATTTTCCGGTGGTGATCCGGACGCACTTCAGGCAGGTCCGGCGCTGATGTTTATCACACTTCCGAAGGTATTTGCGGGCATGGGCTTTGGAACGGCAGCGGGTATTTTGTTTTTCTTACTTGTACTGTTTGCAGCAGTCACCAGTTCCATTGCGCTGACAGAGAGTGCAGTTTCTACGTTCGAGGATGAGCTTGGCTGGCATCGCAAGAAGGCAACAATTGTGTTAGCGGTGATTATGGTATCGCTTGGAACACTGTCCTGCCTTGGTTATGGTCCGCTTGCCAATGTAACAATTCTTGGAATGCAGTTCCTTGATTTCTTTGATTTTCTGACAAACTCTGTCATGATGCCAATCGCAGCGATCATGATCTGTCTGCTTGTATCAAGAGCAGCAGGAATCAAGGCAATCGAGGCAGAGGTTTTGCAAGGTGGGGGCACCTTCCGCAGAAAGAAGATCTTTTGCGTGATGATCAAATATCTCTGCCCGATCTTTGCAACGATCATTCTGATCAGTTCCGTTGCAAATGCATTTGGATGGATTTCGATGTAATTCGTGAATGGATTTTGACGCAATCCGTTACCTGCGCATCGAATCACGCCTGAAAATCCATTTGAAATTATATTTGGAAATCTATTTGAATTTATGTATACTGGAATTGAGAGAATTTAAATAAGAAAGGGATGGTAAACAATGATAGCTTCGATTGCACAGGGATTATTGATCCCGTTTGCAGGAACCTCGCTGGGATCAGCGTGCGTGTTTTTCCTGCGTAAGACACTGAATAAACAGATACAGCGTGCGCTGACCGGATTTGCAGCGGGCGTTATGGTAGCAGCTTCGATCTGGAGCCTTTTGATTCCAGCGATTGAGCAGTCCGCGAGTCTTGGGCGTCTTTCCTTTATCCCAGCAGCAGTGGGATTTTGGATTGGCATTTTCTTTTTGCTTTTGCTTGATCACATCACACCGCATCTTCACATGAACAGCAAAGAATCCGAGGGACCAAAGAAAAACTGGTCTCGAACAACCATGATGCTTCTTGCAGTCACGATTCATAACATACCCGAGGGTATGGCAGTCGGCGTTGTGTACGCAGGCTGGGTAAGCGGCAACTCCAATATTACACTCATGGGCGCACTGGTGCTTTCCATCGGTATCGCAATCCAGAATTTCCCGGAGGGTGCCATCATCTCCCTGCCGCTTCGCAGTGAGGGAATGAGCCGCCCGAAGGCCTTTGTGATGGGCGTGCTGTCTGGTGCCGTAGAGCCGGTGGCTGGTGTACTTACGATACTTGCGGCAGGCGTTATCGTGCCGGTGCTTCCGTATCTTCTTAGCTTCGCAGCGGGGGCAATGCTGTACGTAGTAGTGGAGGAGCTGATTCCGGAAATGTCAGAGGGCAGCCATTCCAACATCGGAACGGTCTTGTTCGCAGTGGGATTTTCGGTCATGATGATTCTTGATGTTGCGCTCGGGTGACAGGAATCAGAAAGTTGCAGAATGGCGATATATAGACTAGAAAGGGAAAAAGGAGCATGGCACTTCAGTTTATTTCAGGAAACAGCATATCAGACCGCACCGCGGTAATCTACGAGACGATCTGTGCGCAGGCGTGCAGCCACCCAGACAAAGACTATCTATTTCTCGTGCCAGAGCAGGCCACCTTGCAGGTGCAAAGAGAGCTTGCCGCGGTGCATCCAGATCATGTACTCGGAAATATTGATGTCTTGAGTTTTGGACGTCTGGCGCATCGTTTGTTAAACGAGCAGGCGGGCAAAAAGGCGGTACTGCTTGATGATACGGGAAAATCTATGATTTTACGGCGCATCGCCGGAAAGGAAAAGCAAGAACTGGAGGTGTTCGGGCGCAACCTAAACCAGAGTGGATTTATTCAGGAATTAAAGTCCGTCATCAGTGAGTTTAGTGCGTACCGAATCACAAATGAAGTGCTCGAGGGCGTGCTTCCTTCTCTGGAAAAACGCCCTGCCTTGCAGAAAAAGCTACGCGATATTGAAAAGGTTTACACCTCTTTTTATAAGGAACTGGGAGAAGAATACCTGACAGCAGAGGAACTTCTAAATGTATTAGCGCGCCTAGTGCCACAGTCAAAAAAGCTGCATGAAAGCATCGTCATTCTCGATGGCTTCACGGGATTTACACCATTACAGTATCAGGTCTTGGAGGAAATTTTACAGTGCGCAGAGCATGTTGTCTGCGCTGTGACCGAAGATGAAAAGGGCGGACGCGAGGAATTGTTTGCGATGAGCCGCGAGATGAAAACAAGGCTTACCGCGCTTGCAAAGGCACACCAGATTCCGTGCTCCGAACGAAATCACCGCTACGTGACAAGGCAGCGTCACGTGGTGGATGCCCTTAAACATCTGGAAAAGCAGCTTTTTTGCACACCAGCCGTACCGTGGAAGAAAGAAACGGATGCACTTCATATCCTTTGCGCGAAAAATCCGGCAGAAGAGCTTGGCTTTGTGCTGCGAAAGATTTTGGAACTGGTGCGTGATGGCTATTCTTACCGTGATATCGCCGTAGTAGCAGGTGACCTTGAGACATACCGTGATGAGATGGCGCGGCTGTTCGACCATGCAGGCATTCCGTATTTTATCGACCAGAAGAAAGGACTCAAGAATCATCCGCTGATTCAATTTGTCAAAAAGGCACTTGCGGTACTCGAGGAGCAAATGAGCTACGACAGTGTGATGGCATTTCTTCGAAATCCATATGTGGTAAGCGACGAAACTACCTCAGCCGTCTGTCAGGGCATCTCCTGCGGGGACTTAGACTGCCTCGACAACTACCTTCTTGCGGGCGGCATTGAGCGCATCAGCCGCTGGAGGCATCCGTGGGCGATGCCGTATGACAACACGGACGAGAAAGACTTAGAGCGCTTAAATCAATTGCGTGAGCAGATCTTTAACTGGTTCGTTCCGCTTCGCACCGTCTGGGAAAATCCAGAGACGACGGTGCGCGAGGCAATGACGGCACTGTTTTCCTTTCTACAGCAATTTGGCATCGCTTATAAACTAAAGGCACAGCAAGCCGCTTTTCACGAAGCAGGAGAGCTGTATTTAGAGAGCGAGTATGAGCAGGTCTATCCAAAGGTACTTGGTCTGTTTGACCAGATCGTAAAGCTGATGGGCGATGAGATTTTAGAGACGCGCGTGCTATCCGACATTTTAGACTCTGGTTTTGAAGAGCTACAGGTCGGCTTCATCCCGGCAACGGTGGATCGTCTCGTGGTGGGCGATTTGATGCGAACGAGACTCGAGCATATCCGCGTGCTCTTTGTCATTGGCTGCAACGATGGTCTTCTTCCAAAACGTGCCGAGCGCGGCGGCATTCTCTCCGACTATGACCGAGAGATTTTAAAGGGCGCAGGCATGGAACTGGCGCTTGCGGCGCGCGAGGAAGTGTTCTGCCAGCAGTATTATCTCTACTTGCTCCTCACAAAGCCATCGGAAAAGCTTTATGTCAGCTTTAGCGAGACGGCGGCGGACGGCAAGGCACTTCGTCCGGCGCACTTAAAAACCGTAATCACAAAGCTTTTCCCGAACTGTCCGACCGAGGCGGCAGAAGATGCGTATCCGGGCTTGCAGGGACTGATGCAAAAAGAGGACGGCTTCTTATTATTAGTCAACGGCTTGCGAAGCTACTTAGACGGTGAGCAAGAGACGTGGTGGCAGGAGCTTTACAGCTACTACATGCAGGACGACGCATTTGCCGAGCGCTTGCAAGTCATGCGCGAAGGTCTTTTCTATGGTTATAAAACAGAGGCACTGGACAAGCGTATCGCAAGACGGCTTTTTGGCGGCGATCAGGAGCTTTCGATTTCGCGTCTGGAAAAATATGCCGCTTGTGCGTATGCCCATTTTCTGACCTATGGTCTAAAATTAAAGGAGCGCCGTCAGTTTGAGCTGGGCGCAGCCGACTATGGAAGTCTTTTCCATGCCTCCATCAGCCATTTCTTTGAACTGCTTGAAAAGCGTCATTTAAATTGGCGAGAAATCGATGATGCCGAGCGAAATCATCTTGTGGAGGAGAGTGTGGCAAAGGCGATGGAGGAGTACCAGACCACTGTTTTTGACAGTAGTGCCAGAAACAAATCCATGGCAGGCCGCATTCGCCGTATGACAGACCGCACACTCTGGGCACTCGGTCATCAGTGGGAGCATGGTGCGTATGAGAAAACGTGGCACGAAATGGACTTTGGAAAGGCGGGCGGCAATGCCGTGACGCTTCCGGTCGAGGCGGGGTTAGAGCTGTCGCTTCGCGGACGAATTGACCGCGTGGACTTTGCAGAGGAGGATGGCTCGCTTTACGTGAAAGTCATCGACTACAAGTCGGGTGGCACAAAGTTTGATCTGGGAAAGGTGTACTATGGCTTGCAGCTACAGCTTGTGCTGTATCTTGAGGCGGCGATGGCGATGGCAGCAAAGCGAAATCCGGGAAAAGAATTGATCCCGGCGGGCATCTACTATTACAACATGAAGGATCCGATTGTGTCCGGTTTTGGCATGACAAAAGAAGAAATCGAGGACAAGCAGCAGAAGGAGCTTCGCATGAACGGTCTTACCAGTACCGAGAAGGCATCACTTCTTTTAATTGACGCCGAGGGCGGAAACGTTGTTTTAGGACTGGAATACAAAAAGGATGGCAGTCTGTCCTCGCGTGCGCTTGTCGCAAATGCAGACCAGATGCATGAGATTGGCCGTTTTGCCCGCAAGAAGGCACTCGATCTGGCACGCGGCATCTACGGTGGAAAGATTGACGCGTACCCATATGAATATAAGAAAATGAATCCGTGCGAGTATTGTGAGTACGGTTCTGTCTGTGGCTTTGACTTGCAGCTAGAGGGCTGCCATTACCGCAGATTATTCGAACTTGACAAGGACGAGGTATGGAGAGAGATTGAAAAGAAGGAGAAAGACGATGGCGGACAACATGATGTGGACAAATGAACAAAAGCAGGTCATTGACCTGCGGGACAGAAGCCTCCTTGTTTCCGCGGCAGCGGGAAGCGGCAAGACAGCCGTGCTCGTGCAGCGAATCATTGAGCGCATCTGCGATGAATCACACCCGGTTGACATTGACCGCCTTCTTGTGGTGACCTTTACAAACGCAGCGGCGGGCGAGATGCGTGAGCGTGTGCAGGCGGCAATTGCAAAGCGCGTGGAGGAGCAGCCAGATAATGCGCACTTGCGCCGTCAGGAAGTGCTTGCAGGTCATGCGCATATCACCACAATCGACAGTTTTTGCCTGTCGGTGCTTCGCGAGCATTTTCAGGAAATCGAACTCGATCCGGGCTTTCGCATCGCCGATGAGGGTGAGCTGAAACTTTTGCAGGCGGACGTGCTCGAGGCACTTCTTGAGGAGGAGTATCAGGAGGCGAGTGAATCCTTCCTTAATTTTATGGAAGCCTACGCACCGGGAAAGGATGATGAGCGCGCAGCCGAGCTGATCTTGCAGCTCTATGGCTTTGCCGTGGCAAATCCACGCCCAGAGGACTGGCTGGATCACTGTCTGGAGGGCTACAGAGCAAACAGCATCGAGGAGCTTGAAAGAGAACCTTGGATGCAGCGCATGGTCGAACACATCAAGATGATTCTGACCGAGACTGTGTCCGTTTATGGGCGCATGATTGCAATCTGTCGTGACGAGGGCGGCATGGAAAGCTACGAATCCGTGCTGTTGTCCGAGCAGCAGATGGCACAATTTGCCTCCGAGGCGGCGGACTTTTCGCAGCTTCGCGAGCGCGTGAATTTGATTCGCTTTGGCAGCAAGCCGCGAAAGAAAAAAACCGACACCTTCAGCGAGGACAAGGCAAAGCGTGTCTGGGAGATACGCGAGCAGGCAAAAAAGCAGCTAAAAGCACTGACAGAGGATTATCTGGCAGATGACGATGCATGTCTTCTGCAAAAACAGCATCTTGCCGGGGCGCAGGTGCAAGAGCTTGTGCGCTTGACACATGCCTTTCTGACTCGTTACAGTGCCGCAAAGCGAAAGAAAAATCTGGTCGATTTTGGTGACTTGGAGCATCTTGCACTCGATATTTTGAGCCAGAAGACGGCGGACGGCGAGGTGCCGACGGCAACTGCCGAGCAATACCGTGAGAGCTTTGAGGAGATCATGATCGACGAGTATCAGGACAGCAACTACGTGCAGGAATTGATTTTGACGAGCATTTCAAGGAATGATACGCCCAATCTTTTCATGGTCGGCGATGTCAAGCAGAGTATCTATCGCTTCCGTCTGGCGCGCCCAGAGCTGTTTATGGAAAAATACGCTTCTTATACAAAGGAAGAGAGCGCGCACCAGAAAATCGAGTTGCATCAAAATTTCAGAAGCCGTAAGAGTGTGCTTGATTCTGTCAACTATTTCTTCTATCAGCTGATGCATAAGTCGGTAGGAAATGTGGAATACGATAAAGAAGCGGCTCTCTATCCAGGTCTTGTGTACGAGCCATGCGATACGCATCCAACGGGCGGTGCGACCGAGCTTTTACTGCTCGATCTGGAGGATGTGCCAGAAACAGGCGATGAGGATGCAGCACCCAATCTCGCTGATCAGACCGACAAAGTAAGTGATGCAGAGGCAGACAGTGCGGTTGACACCGAAGCCGTCTACAACAGCCGCGAGTGGGAGGCAGCGCTGATTGCGCAAAAAATTCAGGAGATTACCGACCCGAAGACCGGACTCTATGTCTGGGACAAGGAGACCAAGACCTATCGTCTGGCAGAGTACCGCGATATTGCGATTCTGCTTCGCACCGTGTCTGGCTGGGCAGAGGAATTCATCCCAGTGCTACTCTCAAAAGGCATTCCGGCGGCAGCCGATACCGGAAGTGGATATTTCAGTGCAATCGAGGTGCAGACAGTTTTAAATCTATTGGAAATCATCGACAATCCATTGCAGGATATTCCGCTTGCCGCGGTAATGCACTCGCCAATCGGCCATTTTTCCAGTGAGGAGTTGGCGATTGTGCGCGCTGAGCAACCGCCGTCACAGAGTAAGCATCTCTACGATGCCGCTATGGCATTTGTACAAAAGTGTGGCGATCCACATCGCGCCCTTGCAGGTAAGCTTCGTGCATTTTTGAATCAACTCGAAATGTATCGCAGCAAGAGCCGCTATTTGCAGCTACGAGAACTGCTAGTCTATGTGCTTGAGGACAGTGGCTACTACGAGTTTGTCAGCGCGATGCCGGGTGCCTCCACGCGAAAGGCAAATCTGGACATGCTTCTTGAGCGTGCCGGTGCATTTGAGAAGACGAGCTATCAGGGCGTTTTCCAATTTGTTCGCTACATCAACCGCTTAAAGAAATATTCTGTCGACTATGCGTCTGCACAGGAACTTGCACAAAATCAGGTGCGCATCATGAGCATCCATAAGAGCAAAGGTCTCGAGTTTCCGATCTGCTTTGTAGCCGGTCTTGGAAAGAACTTTAACCGTCAGGATGTAAATGCGTCCATGCTGTTTTCCGTCGATTACGGAATTGCGACCGATGCAATCGACCCGGCAATGCGCACCAAGGAGAGCACCGTCATGAAACAGGCCGTGCGCAGTGAACTCGTGCTTGAAAATCTGGGTGAGGAGCTTCGTGTCTTGTATGTTGCAATGACAAGAGCAAAGGAAAAGCTGTATCTAACAGGCGCGAAGGATGGTCTTTTCGACTATTTGGAAAAGAAGATTCACGAGACCGACAAGATGACGCGTGCGCTTTCCTACAATGCGCTCACCACGGCAGGGTGCTTTTTGGACTGGATCACGGCAGCAGCCTGCAAGCACAAAAGTTTCAAGGCAATTTATGAGCAGCTGGGACTCAATGTGCCATTTGACGGCGTGTGCTATCAGGATGAGAGTCCGCTTTCCGTCTCCATCGTGACAAAGAGTAGCTTATCCATGCAGACCTCGCTTTGGCGCGCAGAGGAGGCGATGAAGCGCACCGCACTTGAAAACTGGAAAACCGACACGATAGACGAGGCGGCAAAAGAGCTGATTGCATCTCGCTTTGCAGTGCGCTACGATGACAGCCCACTCGCAAGGCTGCAGGCGGCATTTACCGTATCTGAGTTAAAGGCACGCCATGACGAGGAAGCTTTTGCGGCGAGTGGACCAGACGCGGGCGAGCCAATCGCACAGCTCAATGAAACACTTTTGCCAGACCAAGAATGGTTGCCAGATGAAATGATACTACCAGACGAAGAACTCCTTCCAGAGTTTTTACAGCAAAAGGATAAGATGAGCGGCGCTGCACGCGGTACACTCTATCACTGGCTGTTCGAGCATTTTGATTTCACGGGCGATTTAAGGCAGCAGATTTCTTACTTTATGCAGCAGGATTTTATCAGTGTTGAGGAGCGAAAGCGAATCCGCATAGCCGATTTTGATCATTTTGTGCAGACACCGCTTGGTCAAAAAGTCAAGCAAGCCCAGAAAGAGGGAATCTATCACCGTGAAATGCCATTTATCCTTGGCGTACCCGCTTCTGAAATGATACACTCAGATATCACAGCTACTTTGTCAGAAAAAGATGCAAACGAGTACGTCAGCGTTCAGGGAGTCATCGACGCATGGATTGACGGTGAAAATGAAATTACTCTGATTGATTTTAAGACTGATCGAAAGCCAGAGGGACTGACCGATGAAGCATTCGAGGAGCTTTTGCGAAAGCGCTACCATGTTCAGCTAGACTATTACAAGCGTGCGCTTGAGCAGATGACGAAAAAATCGGTCAAAGAGGCCGTCTTGTATTCAGTTTCATTGGGAAGAGAAATCTCATGTTGACGAACAAATATCAAAATGATATACTTTTTTCAGAATATGTGCAACAATTCGTAGCAAAGCAAAATTGAGGTGCGGCTCTGAATGAATCGTTGCATAAATCTGGATGAAAGGGGTGGACAAAATGGACGACGAAAAGGCAAAGAGTCAGGCAAACGAATCGGAAACGGATCAGGCAGAAAGCAAAAAGATTGAAAGTCAGGTAGAAGAGCGCGCGAAAGACGAAGCGCTTGCAAAGGCGCTCGAGCAGGAAAACGAAAGCTCAGAGCCAGCAGAGGATGGCACCTTTGTAAAACCGGATTATGAGTCAGAAATTATAAAAATCATCAGAAGCACCACCTCGCCAAAGGTCACACGCGAAAAGCTGGACGATTATCATGCAAATGATATCGCAGATGTTCTCGAGAAGTTAACCGTTGTCGAGCGAAAAAAGCTGTACAATATCTTAAATATGGATATGCTGTCCGATGTGTTTGAGTGTGTCGATGACATCAGTCCTTATTTGGAGGAGATGGATATCCGCAAAGCCGTCGAAATCATCAGCAATCTGGAGGCCGATACAGCGGTGGCGGCACTTCGTGGAATCGACAAGGTAAAACGTTCCGTTATCATTGACCTGATGGATCAGGAATCCAAGAAGGACATTATGTTAATCGCTTCCTTCGATGACGATGAGATCGGAAGCAGAATGACCACGAATTGCATCGTAATCCGTGAAAATTTAACCGTAAAGGGCGCGATGCGATCCCTTGTCGAGCAGGCGGCAGAAAACGACAACATTTCAAAGATCTATGTAGCAGATGAGACAAATACCTTCTGCGGTGCGATTGATTTAAAGGATTTGATCATCGCGCGAGAGGGTACAAAGCTTGACGATATGATTGTCACATCGTATCCGTATGTGTACGGTCATGAATCGATTGACGATTGTATTGAAATCTTAAAGGGCTACTCGGAGGACTCCATTCCGGTACTCGACAACAACAATAAAATCCTCGGTGTCATCACGGCGCAGGATATCATTGAGGTTGTCGATGAAGAGATGGGAGAGGATTATGCACGACTGGCAGGTTTGACCGCAGAGGAAGATCTAAAGGAGCCGATTCTAGCCAGTATGAAAAAGCGTCTTCCATGGCTGATTGTCTTGATGTTCTTGGGAATGCTTGTCTCATCCGTTGTCGGAATTTTCGAGTCGGTTGTCTCACAGCTGACAATTTTGATGACATTCCAGTCCATGATTCTTGGTATGTCTGGAAATGCCGGAACCCAGTCACTTGCCGTTACCGTGCGTGTGCTGATGGACGAGAACCTTGAGCTGAAGCAAAAGCTTGGCCTTGCCGCAAAGGAAGTACGCGTCGGCTTTGGCGATGGCCTTCTTCTCGGTGTGTTATCCTTCGTTCTTCTAGGCATCTTTATCATGGTTGTGAAAGGTCGCCCGGCAAGCTTTGCATTTGCCGTATCGGGCTGCATCGGTCTGGCGCTGATGTGCTCCATGGTAATCTCCAGCTTAACCGGTACCTTCATCCCGATGTTCTTCAATAAGATTGGCATCGATCCGGCAGTAGCTTCCGGTCCGCTCATTACCACCATCAACGACCTTGTTGCCGTTGTGGTTTACTATGGACTGAGTTGGTTCTTCCTGCTTGAGATGATGCATCTAGGATAAAAAAATCCCGCAGTCAAAAACAGGACTGCGGGATTTTTTTATGCTTTTAATTCGCTCAACACTTCCTCGAAGCACACGCCGTCCGTCTTCGGACACTCAAACTGCTCCGTAACCTCGATGCAGCGCTGCACAAAGGCACTTGCTTTTCGCACAGAGGTCTCAAAGTCTACGTGGTTGGCGCAGTCGGCGGTCAGAATCGCGGCAAAGATATCGCCAGTTCCAGAACGCTCCTGTCCGACACGCTTTCTTCGGATAACGCTCGGTGTGCCGCCTGCCTCACAGATGACATTGCCGATGTAGGTGCCCATCGAGACACCAGTGATTACGACCTTGGACGGTCCCATGGCAAGCAGTGAAAGAGCCAATTCAGATAACTCACTCATCTGCCAGTGGCCATCATGGTACGGTGTGTCGGTTAGAATGCACGCTTCGGTTAGATTCGGCGTCAGAATATCCGCAAAACGTGTCAGCTGTTTCATCTGATTACACATCTCTGGCGTGAAGGTTTGATACGTGCGGCCGTGATCGCCCATAACCGGGTCAATCAGAACCTGCGTGTTTTCATCCTTGAAATCATGAATGAAATCCTTTACGATCTCAATCTGGCGCATCGAGCCTAAAAAGCCGGCCGCGATGCATTCAAAGTGAAGATTTAATTTCTTCCACTCTGCGATGTAGGACGGCATTTTCTCCGTGTAATCGTCAAAATAGAAGGATGGGTATCCGGTATGGTTGGAAAAGACGGAGGTCAGCACCGGACAGCACTGAACCTTCATCTGGGAAATGATCGGCAGCGCCACTGTCACGGAACAGCGGCCGAAGCCGGAAAAATCGTTAATCAAAGCAGCCTTTGGCTGATGGCGAAGTGACATAAATAAACCGTGCCTTTCTTATTATAGGTTTAAGCCCTTGGTCTCTTCACATCCGGTCATGATGTTAAAGCACTGTACGGCAGCGCCAGAAGCACCCTTTCCGAGGTTATCGAAGACGCTGGACAGCTGGACGCGGTTCTCATTTCCGGTGATGTAAATCTGCATTCCGTCATAGCCGCTTAAATGGTTGCCGCTTAAAAAGCCCGACATTTCACTCTCTGCGCCGAGCGGCATTACCTTTATAAAGGACTCGTTTGCATAGTAGTCAGCGAAGAATGCCTGTAAGGATTCTGGTGTCTGAGTACCATTTAACAGCTCGGTGTACAGCGGAACGTTGACAACCATGCCACTGTAATAATCAGAAACGATTGGAGTAAACAGCGGAGCACGGGATAATCCGGTGATCAAGCGCATTTCCTTTAAGTGCTTGTGCTGCTGGGACAGACCATATTCGCGCGGTGCGTCAAGCTCCTCATCGCGGTCGGATGCCTCGTACTGGGCGATCATTTTCTTGCCGCCGCCGCTGTATCCAGTTAGGGAGAAGGAGGCAACCGGGTAATCCTTTGGAAGGATGCCACCTGCGATTAACGGGTAAACGAGTGAGATAAAGCCGGATGCGTGGCAGCCTGGGTTTGCGATGCGCTTGCCGGTCTTGATGGCCTCACGATGCTTTGCGGAAAGCTCCGGGAAACCGTATGCCCAGCCAGCTTCGGTGCGGTGTGCAGTCGAAGCGTCGATGATGCGCGTATTTGGATTCGTTACGAGTGCAACGGCTTCTCTAGCAGCGCTGTCTGGCAGGCAAAGAAATGTGATATCAGAAGAGTTGATCAGGCGGCTGCGCTCGGCAGGATCCTTTCGTAACTCTGGTGCGATTGTTAAAAGTTCGATGTCGTCTCGATTGTCAAGACGCTCATGAATGCGAAGTCCTGTGGTGCCTTCGCTTCCGTCGATAAATACTTTTGTTTTCATAATGCCCCTCTTTTCTTTTGAGAAATCGGCTGGACGTGTGAGTGCCAGCGTAAGGTTGTAGTCTCTGACATTATATCAGACATTAGGAGGGGATGCAACCCGGAAGTCTTACGAAAGGCGGTTCGCCGGCAAGGTAATGGTGGCGATCTGAAGGTTATGTGGTAAAAAATAAGCAGTAAAAAGGGTACATATCATTCTTTTTACTGCTTATTTTTTAAAGTTTAGAATGAGTAACTTCCCTTTACAGTAAAACTAGTGTTTCCTGTATTTTGAATGAAAATTTCGTAGGTTCCATTGGACGGAACAGAGAAAGTGAGCAAGTAGCCATTTCCATTAGGATAGACCTGTTTTCGATAATTCCCATTTGAAATACCAATACAAAATGTTGCATTAGATGGTGTATAAGTGCCAGCAAGAGTAACTGTATTTTCAGGTGTTAAGTAAATATAAGCGATATTGATGCGTTCGCCTGGAGCTACAGTGTAAGAATAAGAATTTACACCATGGGCAGTACGAGTATCAATTAGAGTGGAATCAGCAAGACCTAGAAGAAAAACAGATTCCATATAGTCAGAGTTCTCTTCGACTGTGTAAAAAGTATAGATTGGTGGTTCATAAGGAACTACAATAGTTTCAATTGTCGCATCATACCAGTCATTGTTTAGCTGATCAATAGGATTAACACTAGCCTGAGCGATCAGTGAAGAACTGGCAAGAAGTAATACGCCAGATAAAATAGAGCAAAGAACAGATTGTTTCGGATGCATAAAAGAGACAGAGCAACTTGCAGACATTCGATACTTCAATTGAGTTTTATTGTTTAAACCAATACAAGAAGGGATCGTCTGCTTGGACTGAAGGTGTGATAGAATGAGCGTAAAATAGTCACGATGAGACAGATCATCAGAGAGAAATTTTAAAACAGTTTGATCACATACAGTTTCACAAAGCAACTCAATATCGCGACAAAATAGGTATGCAATTGGATAGAACCAAAAAATAATAGTAAGAATACGCCCAAATTGAAGTTTACGAAGATCATTGTGCTTAATGTGAATCATTTCATGCAGCAGAATTGCATAGAACTCATTGGATGAATAATTACGCTGCGGAAGCAGAATGATAAACTTATGGCTTTTCACAGTGACTGGCGTAGAAGTCAATGAGCAGTAGCGAATGCTTGGAATATGCGTAGTGTGTAATCTTTCGGCTAGATCACGAACGATTTTATATAATACAGCATCGCTCGGTGAATAGGTTGATTGAGTAAGGATTTTACGTAACGAAATATAATCCCTCACATAAAATATACATTTGACAAAAATACCAATCAACCATATGGAAATGAGAATCCAGACAATATAATTTTGCTTTGCGGAACAAAAGAACACCATGCCTGGAAGTGGGTGATCGGATTGAATAAACGGTGAAAAAAATGCAGTGATTGATTTCTCAATAAAAAAGAATGGCGTAAAACAAAATATGCCAATAGGAATCAGCCGATAGCAAATCGAAACTAAAGAAGGAAAACGTTTTGCAGTGAGAATCAAAGCTTTCCATAGTGACCAGAAGCAAAAGCTAGTGATAACGCAAAAGAGAATTGCATAGAAAATATCAGTGCCCCATTGAATCCAATTCATTTAAATAGTCCTTTAAGTCTTGAATATCGTCCTTTGACAGCTCATTTTCTTTAATTAGAGCGGCAGCCATACGTTTCAAAACTCCCTTTCCCCAAATTTTTGAATAGTCAACTGCGGTTTGCTCAAAGTAAGCATCCTTTGTAATTAGTGGATGATAGACAGATACCCGACCTTTTCGTTGATACGTCAGATATCCTTTTCCTGCCATGCGAAGCATGTAGGTAGAGAGCGTTTGAAGTGTCCATCCGCGGTGGAAACGCTCATTAAGAAGTGTCAGAACCTGCGATGGTGAAGCATCTGTATCGATAGACCAGATACAATCCATGATTTGCAGTTCAACATCTGTCATTTTTTCCATGAAGACCTCCTCTTGTATTATTATTTATTTCAAGTAAATTGTAAAATAAAAAAAATAAAAAATCAATAAAAAGAAGTTGACATAGTATAAAAAGTATGATAGTATACAAGTGTAGAGTAAAAGCGGAAATAAAAGATTAGTTGACCTTCATATTCGACTAGGAGGTTTCTAATAGAAAGAGAGGTAAATTACATGAAGAAGAGCTTGAAGATGTTAGTGGCAGGGACAGTGATTGGCTGTGCGTTAACTGCTAGTGACAGAAGTTATTAAGTTCCATGTTTTAGTGAGTTGTAAAAATTAGAAACAGGAGTTGTAGAAAGATGTGCAATGAAAAACATTGTACATCTTTTAAAAATTAAAGAAAAGCAGAGCAGGAGGATGTGCATGAAAAAAATTTTTCAAAAATATGCAATTCTTTTTTTCTTTTGTGCAATGATGGGCGGAATTATCATGATAGATTCGATATTGGCTGTATCATTTACGGATAAGGAGCGAGGGTTTGCTGCGAAATTTTCTAATTGTACCATGAAAATTTCTATTTTGCAGGCAGACTCATCAGAAGCATTCAGTCAAGAGGACTTGATGTTTTTTTTACAGGGAAAAGAAAAGATAAATGTGATAAAATCATCTGATTATAATGGAATAGAACTATATTCTAACGAATTAGAATACTTTAAAAATAAAGATGAGGCTGATTGGATACCTGGAGTTTGGCTTAGAAGGGATGTATATGAAAATTGGATCGATAAAGGAGAACAATATTATTACTATAAGGGAAAATATTTTAATGTATTAGGTACTTATGAAGAAAAAAATTTAGAAGAAAAATATATAGTGGATATGCAAGGGGTACTTGACAATGATCCCCAAACAGCAGTAAAGGGTGTATATTATTTGGACTGTGAGCAAGATACAAATATTGTATTTGAAGAATTACAAACACTAATTTTACAAAAAAATCCTTATGCACAAATTACTGTATTGGAAGAATCATCACAGGGATACACATTGAGAAGAATATTTCGTTCTCAAGATGCGATGTATTACATAATCCAAATGGGTGTATTGTTAATACTTAATTTGTTCAATTTTGGAAATATTGCAGGGTATTGGGTAAAGGGCAGAACTACTGAAATATTTGTGAGAAAAATGGTGGGAGCAGTAGACATTAATATATTTAAGAAATTAATTATTGATTTTTCAATTGCGACAGGTATGTTCATTTTTGCAGGAATGTTAATAGGGGCAATAATAATTGGTGTCTATATAAAATTTGTGGGGAAAATTGCTTTATTTGGAGTGATAAACTGCACGATCCAATGGTTGATATTGATTCTTTTTGGAGGAATATTTATATGGAAACAAGTAAGAAAAACAATGACACAGCTTCGTAAACAAAATTAAAAATGGAGATGATAGTATATGGCAAATATAAAATATGCATTAAGAGAGGTTCGAAAACACCCAGGAAAATACTTCCCAATTTATGCGCAGATTATCGTTTCGGTCATATTAGTCGCATTCATTGCTGTGAATTTTCAACAAGTACATGAATTTTCTGCAAAAATGAGTACGTGTACAGAACATAGAAATATGTATGCAGTAATTGATAGATCTGACGTTGTCACGATTATGAATACATTAAATATGGATGGAGCTGAAGAAAAATGTAAGGAATTATATGATTATACGAATGAGTGTGTTGATGTATATGTCCATATGATTAATATGGTAAGATGGAATGGAATGGATATAGAAGTTTTACAGATGAACAAAAACTTTTATGACTTGTACCAAATAGATGTACAACAAGGGCGTACATTTAATAGTGCAGAATGGGAAGGTCAAATTGAAGATAGCCAAGAAATTCCAGTCTTAGTTGGCAAAAAATTAGCAAAGGCTTATCCGATTGGGACAGCATTCGTTAATGAGGCATTGGATAAGAGTACATTTAAAGTAGTAGGAATATTAAATGATCAAGCTTTTTATTTAAATCCATCAGTGAATTCTAAAACAATATCATTAGACTCTACATTTATTATTCCATGGATTCCAAGGGATGCATTAAATAATGGATATCGAAATGTAAATTTATTTCATGTCTTACAGTTGGAAACAGATACTCCAGAAGTGTTAAACCAAATAGCTGAGAAATCAAAAGAACTGGGATTGTTTGATTTGGAATTTACGTCATTTCGTGAACAGATTGGAGTAGTCAAAATGTATTATCAAAAGGTATATAGTAGAGACTGTGCTATGCTGGGGGTCTTGCTTTTATATTGTATAGTGGGAAGTATCACTATGCTGTTGCAATACATAGACACACATATGAAATATAATTCAATACACATATTATGTGGAGCAACACAACAACAGATGGGTTTGCAGATGCTGATACATATATTGATCCCGATTTTAATGGGTCTTGTATTTGCAATGGCAATTTTTAAAAGCATTTTTGCTATGATAGTAGGGATTCTATTTGGTATGGTGTTATTGTTCATTATATTGATTATACCATTGTTAAAATGGAATCGGATGGAACTTAGTCAGATTTTTAAGAGATATGAATGAAAGTGAGGAGATTATGGATAGAGAAAATACTTTGGCAATTAATCTGCAAGGAATTTGTAAATCCTTTTCGGTTGGAAAAAGGAAAGTAGAAGTGCTGAAAAAAGTTGACGTATCAATTAATAGTAGTGAAATGACCGCAATTATGGGTGCAAGTGGATGTGGAAAATCAACATTATTAAATATCATTGGTTGTTTGGATGTTGCTGATGCAGGAGAGTATTGGTTGAGAGGAGAAAAAATTACAGGAAAAAGCAGAAAACAAATGGCTAGAATCAGAAATGAGTTATTTGGTTACGTGATTCAAGATTTTGCACTTGTTAGAGAAGATACTGTGTTAGAAAATGTTAAAATACCATTAGACTATAGTAAGAAAAAATTTGATAAAAAGCGAGTAAGCAAAATATTAGAAGAATTGGGGCTTGCAAAGTTGCAAAAAACACGTGTAAGTTTGCTTTCTGGTGGTGAGCAACAACGAACGGCAATTGCTAGGGCATTAGTCAATGATCCAGAGATTATACTAGCAGATGAACCTACGGGGGCGCTTGATTCAAGAACAGGGCAGGAAGTTATTCGTGTCCTTAGAAATATTTGTAATACTGGAAAAACAATTGTAATAGTAACACATGACGAAAAAATTGCTCGACAGTGTGATAGAATTTTACGTATGGAAGATGGACGAATTGTAACAGATAGTTGAAAAAATAGAGACTGGTGGGAATATGCACTAGATTGTTGAGGCATTTAGCGAAGAAGAACAGGAAAAATTTATTGTGTTAACTTCCGATAAAATGTGCATCTAAAGAAAATCGGTACATAACCGAACGGAAAAAAATCCTTGAAAAATTCGTATTTTCACTTGCAATGATGCGGATTTTTTGATATACTAGATTTAGTCGTAAATACAACTATTAAATTTAGGAGTAAGCCATGTATTTTGATTACCTTGTAGATGTACCGGATGAGAAGGGAAAAATTACTTTTCGTGAGAAAGGAAAAGCGAAATATGTGTACTATGAGTACGAGCGTGTGTATGACCCGACGCGCAAGTACACTACGGTAAAAAGATCAACGATTGGAAATATGTCAGATGAAGAACCGAGCAGGATGCGTCCGAACGAGAACTTCCGAAAGTTCTTTCCGGATGCGGAAGTTCCGGAGGAACGT
>CAVCXB010000032.1:0-26854 GCA_963605535.1 Wujia chipingensis | reverse complement strand
AAAATCATTCGTCGAACCGCCCTTTCGTAAAACTACCGGGTATCCACAACAACAAGCAACCAGTATGTTGATAAAAAGTATCAACATGCTGGTTGTTTTTCTTCATAAAAGCTCGTATAATACGAAGTTAGATGGCGCTAACCTTTCCTGGAATGTAAGCCTCATCAAGAAAAAGAGAGGGGGAACATCATGTTTCTGGAGATCAAAGGAATCAAAAAGCATTTTGGTGACGGCGATAGCCGCATTGAAGTGTTAAAAGGAATTGACATGGAAATCGAAAAAGGAGAATTATGCGTGCTTTTAGGACCGTCCGGTTCTGGAAAATCAACCCTTTTAAATATTATCGGCGGTATTGACAGCGCAGACAGCGGCTACATCGCAATAAATGGTGAGAAAACGGCCGATATGGATGAAAAGACACTGACATTGTACCGCAGAAAGCATCTTGGCTATGTCTTTCAGATGTACAACTTGATCCCGAACTTAAATATCAAAGAGAACGTAGAGGTTGGCGCATATTTAAGTGACAATCCGCTCAACGTAGATGACCTGTTAAAGACGCTTGGATTGTATGAGCATCGCCACAAGCTGCCGAACCAGTTATCCGGTGGACAGCAGCAGCGTACCGCAATCGGCAGAGCCATTGTCAAGAACCCGGATATTCTGCTGTGCGATGAGCCAACCGGTGCGCTCGACTATGCCACCTCAAAGGAGATTTTAAAGCTGATCGAGCAGGTCAACCGCAAATATGGAAATACTGTTGTGATGGTAACACATAACAATGCGATTGAGCAGATGGCAGATCGCGTCGTAAAGCTTCATGACGGCCGTGTTCGTGAGAATCGCCGCAATGAGACGCGCGTGGCAGCGGAGGAACTGGAATGGTAAAGAAAAAATCAAATCCGTTAAACAAACGCTTCCTTCGGGAATTGAAAAGCGAAGCGGGAAAATACATCGTTTTGTTTGTCTTTATCGCAGGCGTGATTGCGCTCGTATCTGGATTCTTAGTCGCAAGCGGCAGCATGTCACAAGCTTACGATGAGAGCTTTGAAAAGTATAACATCGAGGATGGAAATTTTGAGGTCAAACGGGAGGCATCAAGTGGTCTGTTAAATGCCCTGCAAAAAGATGGAACCGTTGTGTATCCAAACTTCTATAAAGAAGAATCGACAAAAAATATTGACAGTACGCTTCGTATTTTCAAGAAACGCACCGAAATCGACTTGGAATGCCTGATGGAAGGTGCATTTCCAGAAGACGAGAATGAGATTGCGATTGACCGTATGTATGCCGTCAATAATGGAATTTCCGTTGGAGATGTGATGGAGCTTAGCAACGTGTCCTACACGATTAGCGGTTTTGTTGCACTTTCCGACTACAGCGCAATGTTCTCGTCAACGTCCGATATGATGTTTGATGCAATGCGTTTTGGTGTAGCGATTGTGACGGAAGATGGATTTAATCGAATTAGTGATGATCATCTTCATTACAATTATTCCTGGCGCTACAGCGAGCGTCCAGCCAATAACAAAGAAGCGAAAACACGTAGTGAATCCTTCTTAAAGACCTTGTATGTAAATGCACTTTTGAACCTAAATGGTGTCGAGGGTTTTATCCCAGAGTATGTCAATCAGGCAATTATCTTTACAGGGGATGATATCAAGGGTGATAATGCGATGATGGCAGTATTCCTTTATATTGTTATTATCATTATCGCATTCGTATTTGCAGTAACGACAAGCAATACAATCTCAAAGGAATCAGCGGTGATCGGTACGCTTCGTGCGTCTGGCTACTCAAAGGGCGAACTGATTTGTCATTATATGGCAATGCCGATGCTCATTGTCCTGATTGCAGCAGTAGTCGGAAATATTTTAGGCTACACGATCTTTAAGGGCTATATGGCAGCACTTTATTATGCAAGCTATAGCCTTCCAACTTACGTCACGATCTGGAGTGCCGATGCGTTTATCAAGACAACGGTCATCCCTGTGATTCTCATGTTTGCCATTAACTTTGGAATGCTGCTAGAAAAGATGAGCCTTTCGCCGCTTCGCTTCCTGCGTCACGATCTGAGCCGCAGACAGAAGAAAAAGGCATTTCGCTTAAAGACCTCGATTCCAATTATGAAGCGATTCCGTATGCGAATTTTATTCCAGAACATCCCTAACTATATCATTTTGTTCATTGGAATCCTGTTTGCAAATTTGGTTTTGCTGTTTGGATTTATGTTTGGCCCGCTGTTAGACCATTTTGAGAAGGAAATTACGATGCATCTTCTTGCCGAGCATCAATATGTGCTTGTTAGCGAGGAGAAAACGGAAAATCCAGAGGCGGAAAGCTATGATGTAACCGTATTAAAGACACAGGAGGGACGCTACAAAAGCGAGGAAGTGATGGTGTACGGTGTGCAGGAAAACAGCGCCTACATAAAGAGCAGCCTTGCAGCAGATGAAGTACTGATTTCCAATGCCTATGCGAATAAGCAGCACATCAAGGTTGGCGATACAATTACCTTGCAGGAGGAGTATGGGGAGGAGACGTATTCCTTTACCGTTACTGGTGTGTATACCTATCCGGCTGCGTTGTCTGTTTTCATGAATCGTGATGCGTTTGAAAAGACTTTTGCGAAGGGCAGCTATTATCCGGGCTATTTTTCAAATGAGGAATTGACGGATTTGACGCAGAAAAACATTGCAATGACGATCACGAAGGAAGACTTAACAAAGACTTCCAGACAGCTTCGTCTGTCCATGGGTGGCATGGCTAGTTTGTACAAGGGCTTCGGTGTAATTATGTTTGCACTGTTGTTGTATCTGCTTTCCAAGGTTGTAATCGAGAAGAATGCGCAGTCGATTTCCATGGCAAAGATTTTGGGCTACAGCGACAAGGAAATCAATCGCTTATATATTCGTACTACGACAATTGTATCTGTTGTCTCGCTCGTGGTGACAATCGGCATTTGTATTGTGATGCTGAAGGTCGTTTGTGAGGTGGTCTTTGCGGAATATTCCGGCTATCTTGAGTTTTATATGGAGCCGATTGATCTGCTGAAAGTGCTTGTAGCTGGACTGGTTACGTATGCGGTGATTTCGTTCTTCCAGATTCGCAAGATCAAAGCGATTCCGATGACGGATGCACTCAAAAACGTAGAATAAAATGGTATGAATTCCGGAAGGTTACGAAGGGCAGATTCGGCGAAGTGTTTGTCGGCGTCACTGTTCAGCGATGCCCACTACTTTACTGTTTATCACATATTACTGGTGTTAGCACACGCTGCATATCCTCCGGCAGAGGAGCCTCAAAGCACAGTGGCTTTCGCGTAATCGGATGCGCGAAAGAAAGTCGGCACGAGTGAAGTGCTTGGCGAGTGATAAATTCCATATCTGGGTTATACAGGTAGTCGCCAACGAGCGGAAAGCCTAGATATTTCATATGAATCCGTATCTGATGGGTACGGCCGGTCTCAAGCTGTAACGAGACAAGGCTGTGCCCATTTTTTGTTTCTAAGGTTTTGTAATGTGTTACGGCACGTTCTCCATGTTCAAAGTCCACGCATCGCTCGATGATGGAGCCGGGCTTTCGTGAGAGGGGTGCTGTAATGGTGCCAGATGGCGGTGTGACAACTCCGCGCACAATTGCCAGATACTCGCGTGTAATTGCGTGGCGCACGGCCATATCAGAGAGGATGGCAGCGGATAACATATTTTTTGCAATAACAGTCAAACCCGAGGTGTCGCGATCTAAGCGATTGGTGCAGCGAAAAATAAAATTGCCACTGTCGCGATAATACCAGGCAAGTGCATTCGCCAGTGAATTATAATAATTGTCCATTGACGGATGAATCGGCATTCCAGCTGGCTTGTTGGCAACCAGAAGATCCTCGTCCTCGTAGACAATGGAGAGCGGAAGTTCCACTGGCGGCACGTGGTAGGAGGAATGCTCCTCAACGATATGTACTGTCAGAACATCCCCTTCATGAAGAGGCGTATTCGTGCGGCTTGGGACATTGTTAATCAAAAGATGTTCCATGTCCTTGCGAAGCCGCGTCATCAGATGAGAGGAAAAGCCTCTGCGCGAAAGAAACTGGTCCACGCGCAGATCGCTTTCTTCATTTGAGACGGTATAAGTAAGTGTTCGATCCATAAAATACCTTTCTTGTATATCTGTTGTTGTTATTTGTACAGGGAAAATTTCTTTGTAGGTGGCCATGGAAACTGTGCAAGCACGATTGCCAGAAAAACAATGCCACAGCCGGCAAGCTCACGAACGGATAACGTTTGGCCCAGAATCAGCCATCCAGCGAGTACAGAGATTGAGGATTCCAAACTTAAAATTAATGAGGCAATGGTCGGATTCATTCCTTTCTGGCCGATGATCTGAAGCGTATAGCCTACGCCACAGGAAAGAATACCCGCGTACAGAATCGGTGCCCATGCTGCTAAAATCGAAGAAAGGGATGGCTGCTCAAAGAGAAATGCTGGGATCAGGCAACAAATAGCGCAGACAAAAAATTGAATGCAGGAGAGTGTGACCCCATTGCAGCGCGGGGAAAAGTAGTCGATTACTAAGATATGGACCGCAAAGAGGAAAGATCCAGCGATTAAAAGAAGATCACCCTTTCCGATCGAGCCAAAGCCATCCGGTACGCTTAGCAAATACAGACCACCCAAAGCCAATGCGACACTCACCCAGATAAGTGGGCTGCATCGTTTCTTTAAGAAAAGCCCCAGAATCGGTACCAGTACAATATAGATCGCTGTCAGAAAACCAGCTTTGCCGACACTCGTGTATAAGATACCGATCTGCTGAAGGGACGATGCAGCTGCTAGGATGATACCACAGCAGATGCCACCGAGAATCAGTGTTTTTTGAAATGTTTTTCGATCGGATGAAGAGAAATCCGATATTACGTGGCCTGTTTGATTCGATGAATTTTCAGGAGACATCGTGGTGGATGATGCTTCGGACTGTCCAGAACGATTTTGAAATAGAAAGATGCATGGAATCAGAAAAAGTGCGCCGATTGCGGAGCGCACACCGTTAAACGTAAACGGTTTTACATAGTCCATTCCGATGCTCTGTGCGACAAAGGCAAAGCCCCAGATCGTTGCAGTCAGAAGAAGCAGAAATGAGTTTTTTAGTTGCGTGCGTTTCATAGGTAAAAATAAGTCCTTTCGTAAGAATAAGCCCTTTTACAAAATAAGAGTGTAATTGTATTTGCCAACAATCGTTTTCCATGGTATCATATTTTCTAGTTGGGGTCAAAGTGTTTCGTGTTATTGTTCATGAAACAGATGGTTTTGTGAATGGGTGTGTCGTGAACAAAACAAACGTATAAACCCTGATAGGATTGGAGGATTTGACATGAAATATGTAAAGGAACCTGCCGGAGCCGTATATCACAGCGGAGCGAAGAACCCATTTCTTCCGCTCAATATTTACATTCCGGACGGAGAGCCAAAGGTATTTGATGGAAGAGTCTACCTGTATGGCTCAAAGGATGAGTTTGATGGCGAGTATTGCTGTCATAAGTTTCATGTATATTCAGCACCAGTGTCGGATTTGACCGAGTGGACCGATCATGGTCCGGTGCTTGCATCAACCGATGAGTACGTAAGTGAGGGTATTTCCAAGGGCGTATCGTGGTCAAATGGACTTTTATGGGCGCCGGATGTCACAAAGAAGGGCGAGTGGTATTATTTCTATTTCTGCCTTTCGGATGGAACCGAAGGTGTTGCCAAGAGCAAGAATCCATACGGTCCGTTTGAGGATGCCGTACAGATCACAATGGATGGAAAGCCGATCGAAGGCATTGACCCATCTGTGCTCGAGGACAATGGAAAATACTATTACACCTGGGGTCAGGGCCATTGCCATATGGCAGAGTTAAATGACGATATGTGTACATTGCGCCCAGAGACCTATCATGAAGCATTGATCAATAAAGATGCTGACGGTCATGGTTTCCATGAGGCATCCTCACTTCGTAAGATCGGCGAGCATTACGTTATTGTTTATGCAAGTGAGTTCATCGACGAGGAGCATCGTAACGGCGGTCATCCGACCAATCTTGACTATGCGGTCAGCAAATCTGTTGAGGGACCTTATGTCCGAAAGGGTCGCATCATCGACAACACTGGAATTGATCCGCAGAGTTGGAACAATCATGGCTCCATTGTAAAGATTGAGAATCAGTGGTATGTATTTTATCATGGATCCTCCAATAACACAAAATATGCGCGCCGTGCTCGCGTTGAGCGTATCGAGGTGGATGAGGAGAGAGGAATCATCGAACAGGTAACGATGACCTCACAGGGATTTTCTCATGGACTGGATGCAGAGGCCGGTATCGAGGCTGGCTGGCAGTGTGGCTTGACTGGCGGCGCATATCTCACCCAGAGAGGCGACAAGTTCCCGTTAGCACATATCACAGACGGATGCAGCGTAAAGTGGCGCTATGCCGAGCTTGCAGAAGATGGCGAATGGGAGATCGAGATTGAAGGAAGTGCACTTTCTGGTTGCGGAATCAGCATTCTGGTAAATGGTGAGGCAGTTGGTGTTGTGAATGCAGAGGATGTTTCTGCACAGCATGTATGGAAAACTTCAATCGGTACGCTTAGAAGCGGCCGCTACGAGTTCGAGCTTCAGTTCTTTGCAGAAAAGGAAGAAGAGCTGTTTGAATTAGATCGAATTCGTCTTGTAAGAGTGTGACTATAAAACACTGAATGGAAGCTCATTGAATAATGGGTCATCGAATCGCAGATTGAAAAAACAGGAGAATGGAGAGACAAACGATATGGTAAAGCATGTAATTTTATGGACATTAAAGAGTGAATATTCAAAGGAAGAAAAAGAGGCAATCAAAGCAGAGATCAAAGCTGGTCTTGAGGGATTAGCAGGACGGATTCCAGGACTGGTTGAGATTCACGTTCACACAAATGGATTGGAGAGTTCTAATGCCGACCTGATGTTAGACTCCACCTTTACGGATGCTGAGTCCTTAAAGGGATATTCTGTACATCCGGCTCACGTTGCCGTTGCAAATGGAAAGGTAAGACCACACACCGCAATCCGTTCCTGCCTGGATTATACCGTTGAGTAACGAGAACAAGAAATAAAATAGAAAAGCAAGCAGTAAAATAAAGCAAGAAAACAAATAATAAACCCAAAAGTAGACCCGAAGGCGAACTGATATGTTGCTTTCGGGTCTTTCTTATTGTCTATTTTTTAAAAAAAATTATGCAAGAGCCTTTCCAAGTTCCTCGCAAGCTGCCTGAGCGTCATCGTCTGGTGCATCATTGCAGATTACGAAATCGCAAGCCATTACAGCACCGTCATTGCGGCAGGTCTCATCCCAGTTGCGCATCCACTCGCCATCTCCCCATCCGTAAGAACCGAACAGAGCAATTCTTTTGCCGGACAGCTTAGCCTCACAAGCAGTAAACATCGGCTCAAACTCATCTTCCTCAAGCTGCTCAGCACCCATAGAAGGGCATCCGAATGCGATTGCATCAAACTCATCCATCTTGTCAGCGTCAAATTCAGCAGCGGTGAAAGTAGTTACGTCAGCGCCAGCGTTTCTAGCTCCGTCTGCAACCTTTTCTGCCATCTGCTCTGTATTTCCTGTTCCACTCCAGTAAACAACAGCTACCTTGCTCATAATCATTCTCCTTTAAAATAAAATTTATTTGTCAGATCAGTCAGGCGATTATGCGCTGACTGTCAACTGGCGAAGATCCTTTCCCTGTTCCCACATTCTGCGATAAATCTGCTTGCATTTGCCGTAGCGTCTGAAGGTTGCAATCGCATTTTCCGGATCGCTGTATACCTTCCAGTCACCGCAGCATAAGCAGTTGTGACCATGATTTACAATGAAACCTTTCACGTCTGCAAGCGGGTATCCAAGGAAAATTCCGATTTCATGAGGAAACGTGCCAGACTGCATCAAATGTTGTCTGAGAACAAGGAGGGCGTCGATCGCATTCAGGCTGGTATAGCCGAAGGAGGAAAGAAACTCACCGACAGCCGGCTCAGACAGATCATTTTGCAGACGGCTCATACGAACCACATAGATTAACGCTGTGTGCTCGTGAAGACAAAGACAAAAACACAAAACACCTTTGTCGCGCAGCTCGTGGTTCCAGCGGCGTACCGCATCAAACAATTCACTTTGCTTATCGAAGCTGACACGGAAAAGGTTCGCCGTTTTGATTGACGCCAGCGTCGGCGCACAATGCTCAATCAGATAATGATCCATAACAGTCTCCCGATAAAATCGAATCCATATAAAATAATACAGTAAAAACTAAAAATTTATACATTGGTTGCCAACACACTTTATTATCACTTTCGTATCGCAATATTTACTATATTGATTGAATAAAGTGAATTAGCTATGTATAATAGTGGTTAGAAATATCTAACACAAATGAGATTATACTATCTCGATTTAAATCTGTCAAGGGAAAAAAGACGAATAAAATAAATCTTTTTTGGACACGCTGTTATTGTTCATGGGAGTCATTAGAACTTCCTGTCCGCTTTCATCCGCGTTCCATTCGCCTCCGTTCATGAACAAATTTTTCAATAAACAGAAAACACTTGCATTTTGAATAATATTAGTATAGACTAACTAACAGTTGCAAAGGCTAACAAGAAAACGCCTGAATACAACTTCAAACTTCACGTAAAATAACCATTGGCTCCTCACTGCTGAAACGGGAGACTGTTGCTCCCGTTGGAGACCAGTGGAAAGAAAAAGAAAGGTTTGGTATTTTATCATGGATTATTTAGAGATTGAAAAGGTTGTAGGAAGAGAAATTCTGGATTCCAGAGGAAACCCAACCGTAGAGGCAGAGGTTACTCTGGCAGATGGAACCGTAGCAAGAGGAACTGCACCGAGCGGCGCTTCTACAGGTGAGTTCGAGGCACTTGAGCTTCGCGATGGCGATAAGAGCCGTTATCTTGGAAAGGGCGTTACAAAGGCAGTTGAGAATATCAATACAATTATTAACGATACCATTACTGGTATGGACGCTTCTGATATTTATGCAATTGATAAGGCAATGATCGAGGCAGACGGAACAAAGGATAAGTCCAAGCTTGGAGCAAACGCAATCCTGGCTGTATCCATCGCTACCTGCCGTGCGGCAGCAGCTTCTCTGGATATTCCGCTGTACCGTTTCTTAGGTGGTGTTTCCGGAAATCGTCTTCCAGTTCCAATGATGAATATCATCAACGGTGGATGCCATGCACTTTCCTCCGGTTTGGATGTACAGGAGTTCATGATCATGCCAGTTGGCGCACCGTCCTTCAAGGAGTGCTTAAGATGGTGTGCTGAGGTATTCCACGCACTGGCTTCTATCTTAAAGTCCAGAGGTCTGGCTACTTCCGTAGGTGATGAGGGTGGTTTTGCACCGGCATTAAAGTCTGACGAAGAGGCTATTGAGACCATTCTTGAGGCTGTAAAGAAGGCTGGTTATGAGCCAGGTAAGGACTTCAGAATCGCTATGGATGCTGCATCTTCTGAGTGGAAGAGCGAGAAAGGCAAGGGTTACTACAAGCTTCCAAAGGCTGGTACCGAGTATACTGCTGAGCAGTTAATCGAGCATTGGGCTGCACTGTGCGAGAAGTACCCGATCATCTCCATCGAGGATGGTCTGGATGAGGAAGACTGGGAAGGTTGGCAGAAGCTCACCAAGAGACTGGGCGACAAGGTTCAGTTAGTTGGTGATGACCTGTTTGTTACCAACACCGAGAGACTTTCCAAGGGTATCGAGCTGGGCGCAGGAAATGCAATTTTGATCAAGTTAAACCAGATCGGTTCCGTATCTGAGACTCTTGAGGCAATCAAGATGGCTCACAAGGCAGGCTACACCGCAATTTCCTCCCATCGTTCCGGTGAGACTGCTGATACCACCATCGCGGATTTGGCAGTAGCACTGAATACTTGCCAGATCAAGACTGGTGCTCCGTCCAGATCTGAGCGTGTTGCAAAGTACAATCAGCTTCTTCGTATCGAGGAGCAGCTTGGTGTAAGCGCTGTATATCCGGGCATCAAGGCATTCAACGTAAAGTAATGCACGAATAATTGGTTATAACTGGTTATTCATTATTCATCTTATTCATCAGAAAAAAGCATTTCAGGGCTGCAGGTATTTTGCATCTGCAGCCTTTCTTATTTTGTGTGTTGATTTCTTTCGCACAACTTTGTATACTGAGAGAAGGCAAAATAAGAAACAAAGGAGATGCGGTCTGCCGCAGTATAGAAATAGATGAAAACAATTGTTGTAACTGATATTCATGGATGCTTAGAGGAACTTGAGAGCGTATGGGCGCAGGCAGGATTTGATCAAGAAACAGACCAGCTGATCTGTCTGGGCGATCTGATGGATCGTGGCCCGTACAGCTTCGGTGTATTTGATCGTTTTCGCAGTTTAAAGAATAAGATGGGAGAGCGTTGTGTTATGATTTTGGGCAACCACGATGATATGATGATGAATTCCTTTTATGATCCGATGGTTTATGACAGATGGATGCGAAATCAGGGACAGGCAACGCTCGATTCCTTTCAGGAGCATCACTGCGCTCTGGAAAAACAGCTTCGCTGGTTCTATGAAATGAAGCCGTATTATGAGAATGAGGATGCCATCTTTGTCCATGCCGGACTGGTACATGAAAAGCCAGAGGAAAACTCCTTGCATGATCTGATCTGGGATCGGGAGATGGCGCATGGTCGCCCATATGATGGGAAGCTTGTCATTTTCGGACATACTGAGACAGAAGAAGTGACATATCGCAGTCCTGAGGGTATGAAGCTTCAAATGATTCCGGGCGAAGTCTATGAATTGCCAAAGAAGGGTTGCATTAACATGGACACTGGCTGTGTTTACGGTCAGAAACTCAGCGCACTTGTAATCAAAAATGGTACTATTCGCATTTATCAGCAGAAGCGAAAAAGTCAGAAGAAATCAGTGTAAATGGAAAACAACATAGATATTACATTGGCATCACTTAAGCCGGGGGAAACACAGAATATTTTTCTTGCAGATCCACAGGCGCAGCTGACACGCATCGCAATTCAGCGGCCAAATGGAGTTGAGAGTATCTCGTATTTTATTTAACAATTTTAAACGATATGGTATAATGGAGGTCAGGTAAATAAAAACTTGACCTTTTGTTATATAAAAAATAATATCACACAGCAGAGTAAGCAATCGTCAGGGAAAGAGTACGATGATAATTAATTGCAACAGTGAAGATACTGAGCAGTTGTTAATGAAGTCTCCACGTCCATAGGAGCTATGCACCGCATGGGCGTGGAGACTTCATCATCAGTGTGGCATAGAAGGACTTCTTCTTTCTACGATGGCAGCAGGTACAGCAGCGGCAATCTTTTCTGTAATGCTGAAAGCAGAGCCATCAAAAAGCAAATATGAAAAGCATTATGAACAGGAAGAACACTCAATTAAGCAACTGCTTTCAGTTATGAAGCATCCGAAAGCATTTTTGTTTGCGTCAGCTCTTTCCATCTTTCAGGTATCATGGCTGTTAATCAATTTCTTTTATGTCGAGAAATTGGGAGAGTGTGAGATTTCCCCAGAGTGGATGTCCGCTGTGATTTTGGGCTATTCCGCAGTGGAGATGCTTGCCGAGCCGATCATCCGAAAGCTTGGAACATCGTTTTCAAAGAAATGGGCGCGCCGATTTGGCATTCTTTGCGGCATAGGTTTTCTGGTATTTGGTTTTGCCTCAAAGCGAATCTTCATATTGCCTTTAATGCTCATGCTTCCGCTTCTCTTAAAGCTGCCAGAATATTTTGTCATGGAACAGGAAAATGTGCTGGTAGATCTGCTTGGCGTGAAAACACAGCGAGCGGCGGCGTTATCCATTTTGAATATGGGTGTTAGCATCATTGAGATATTGGCACTGTTTGCATCAGCAGCGTTGACAGCAGTAGGAATCGGATGGTGTTTTCTTGGAGTTGGCGTGCTTCTAATTATTTGTATGCTGTGTATATTTGGCATTGACAATCAGTAAAAGTCTGCTATACTGAAAAACAGAAAAAAGAAAGGCATGTAATCCCTTAAAAAGGATAATTGCATGTACGGTGAGGGAATGATTATTCGATAAGTTGATTTGGAGTAACAAAATGGTAAGAACGTAAAGGTCTTGTTTGTGTGCGCCGAATCAGGTTATCGGGGGTCATTCTCTCTATTTTTATGCCCTCTCAACAACTGTTTCGGTGTGCCAGAAAGGCACAGGTACAACGTATATGCTGCAAATAAAAAATTTAACACTGACACACAAAAAAGATTTACGTGAAATTTTAAAAAAGATTTACGTGAAATTTTAAGTAACTTTTCCTGCGTATTCAACAACGGCGACAAAGCCGTAATCATCGGCGAGGAGGGAAACGGAAAATCAACTCTCTTAAAATGGCTGTATGATCCGGCCTTAGTTGAGAAATACTGTGAGGCAGAGGGAGAGCGCCTCGTATCAGGTGAAGTGCTCGGATATCTTGCGCAGGAGCTGCCAAAAGAAGATCAGCAAAAAAGCGTCTACGAATTCTTTTCAGAACAGGAAAGCTTCTGGAATCAGACCCCAAAAGAACTGAACCAGACTGCGGCAAAATTTCACATCCCCCCGGATTTTTTCTACCGAGAGCAGCAAATGAGCACACTCTCCGGTGGAGAGAAGGTAAAGGCACAGCTGATGCGAATCCTTTTTGCAGAGCCAACCGTCCTGCTACTCGATGAGCCATCAAATGACATCGACATTGAGACATTAGAGACACTTGAAAAGCTGATTTTATCGTGGGACAAGATCGTCATCTATATTTCCCATGACCGAAAATACATCGGGGAAGTATGTGAGAAGGTTTATCGTCTGGAAACACACGGGTTAGTGGAAACAAACCTGCAAAACGAAGGATAAAACCGGAAAAATAGCGCAAAATAAGGAAAAAATAAGCAAAAAACAAAAAGGTAAGCACTTCTTTTGCTTGCCTTTTTTTTAACAATGCTGTATAATAAGCCCGTATCAACCTATAAAAACCGTAGGAAATAGGTTTGGTAATAGGTTTTGTAATTATATATTGTATATTTTATTCTTTATTTATAAGGAGGCACAGCGATGTCAGCACCATTATTACAGATAGAAGGATTATCCGTTCGCGTAGAGGACAAAGAGATTCTGCATGGAATCGATCTTCAGATTAAAAAGGGAGAGACCCACGTTTTGATGGGACCAAACGGAGCAGGAAAGTCCACACTTGGTTACGCACTGATGGGAAATCCGAAGTACCAGATCACCGGAGGAAAGATCCTGTTTGAGGGAAAGGACATTTCCGAGGAGACACCGGACAAGAGAGCGAAGGATGGTATGTTCTTATCTTTCCAGAATCCGATCGAGATTCCGGGCGTATCCTTAAGCAATTTCATCCGCAGCGGCGTAGAGCAGCGTACCGGCAAGAGAATTCGTTTCTTCGCATACAAGAAGGAGCTTGAGGAAATGATGAAGGTTCTGCAGATGGATCCGTCTTACGCAGAGAGAGATTTAAATGTAGGCTTTTCCGGCGGTGAGAAGAAGAAGGCAGAGATCTTACAGATGCTGATGCTTAAGCCATCCTTTGCCATTCTTGACGAGACCGATTCTGGTCTGGATGTTGACGCAGTAAGAACCGTATCCAGCGGTGTAGAGGAGTATCAGAAGAGCATTCACGGCGGACTTTTAATCATCACGCACAGCACCAGAATCTTAGAATCTCTCCATGTAGATGCCACTCACGTTCTTGTAGATGGCCGCATTGTGGCATCCGGAGATGCATCCTTAGTAGATGAGATCAATGAAAACGGTTTTGAGCGTTTTCTGTAATAGGATAGAAGGAGACGCAGCGCGATTATGAAAGAAAAGACTTATGTAGAAGATGTCGATAGAAGCATGTATGACTTTAGAAACGAAGACAAAGATGCTTATAAAGTAAAGGAAGGTCTGAATCCTGCAATCGTAGAGCAGATCTCCCGTGAGAAGCATGATCCGGAATGGATGAAACTGTTTCGTCTGGAATCCCTTCAGATTTTTAACGAGAGTAAGATGCCGGATGAGTGGGGTCCATCCATCGAGGGACTGGATATGGATAACATCGTAACCTATGTTCGTCCAAACACCCATATGGCAGCAAAGTGGTCCGAGGTTCCGGAGGAGATCAAGGATACATTTGAAAAGCTTGGTATCCCGAAGGCAGAGCGTGAATCTCTGGCCGGTGTCGGTGCTCAGTATGACTCCGAGCTTGTTTACCACAATGTAAAGGAAGAAGTCGCCGCACAGGGTGTTGTCTATACCGATATGGAGAGCGCATTAAATGGCGAGTATGCCGATATGGTGCGCAAGCACTTTATGAAGCTTGTTCCGCCGACTGATCACAAGTTTGCCGCATTGCATGGTGCCGTATGGTCCGGCGGTTCCTTCGTCTATGTTCCAAAGGGGGTATCCGTTACCATTCCGTTACAGTCCTACTTCAGACTGAATGCGCCGGGCGCAGGTCAGTTTGAGCATACCTTGATCATTGTCGATGAGGGCGCATACCTTCACTTTATCGAGGGATGTTCCGCACCAAAGTACAATGTAGCAAACCTTCACGCAGGCTGTGTGGAGCTGTTTGTCGGAAAGAATGCAACTCTTCGCTATTCTACCATCGAGAACTGGTCCAAGAACATGTACAACTTAAATACAAAGCGTGCAAGAGTTGAGGAAGGCGGAAAGATCGAGTGGGTGTCCGGTTCCTTCGGTTCTCATGTATCTTACCTGTACCCGATGAGCATCTTAAACGGTGAGGGCGCAAGCGCAGAGTTCACCGGAATCACCTTTGCCGGAAAGGGTCAGAACCTGGATACAGGGACAAAGGTCGTTCACAATGCACCGAATACGTCATCTTATGTCAACACCAAGTCCATTTCCAAGGACGGCGGTGTGAGCACCTTCAGAAGTGCTGTCGTTGTAAACAGCAAGGCAAAGCACAGCAAGTCTGCTGTCTCCTGTCAGTCTCTGATGCTCGATGACATTTCTCGTTCCGATACCATCCCGGCTATGGACATCCGCACAAAGGATGCCAATATCGGTCACGAGGCAAGAATCGGCCGAATCAGCGATGAGGCTGTATTCTACCTGATGTCAAGAGGTATTTCAGAAGAGGATGCAAGAGCGATGATCGTAAGCGGTTTTGCTGATGAGGTATCAAAGGAGCTGCCGCTTGAGTATGCAATGGAGATGAACAATCTGATTCGTCTGGAGATGAAAGGCAGCATCGGATAATGGAGAGAGGTGAACACGTTTTGGAAATGAAGATCAATAAACTGCCGTCCGGAACATGGAGATGGCTGCACATGAACGATACCCGCATTGAGCAGGAAGCAGATCTGGCACAGTGTCCGGTACAGGTTCAGTGTCCAACGTCCCTTGCACAGGCAAAGGCAGCAGAGAATATAGTTGAGAAGATTACAACTGGTATGGGCGAGGATATGACTCGTCTGTTAAAGGAGTCCGGCACAGAGGCTGTTTCCTTTACCGCTGAGGCTGGCGTGAAGGAAAGCACACCAGTAACCCTTTCCTTTGGCTATCAGGATGGCGACCGCAAGGGCAACATCGTTGCTATTTATCTGAAGGAAAACAGCGAGATGACCGTTGTGATGGATTATCATAGCAATGAGGGAACTGGTACCGCAGCGATTCAGACAAGAATCCATGCAGAGAAGAATGCAAAGTTAAAGCTGATTCAGATCGAGCGTCTTGGCGCAGGTTTTGACTGCATGAACGATATCGGCGCATACTGTGCAGATGGCGCAGGTGTTGAGTTAGTACAGCTTGTGATCGGCGGAAAGAATGTCTGGATGGGCGCAGAGACCACACTTGCCGGAAAGGAAGCAGATTTTACTGCTGCAATCGGCTATCAGGTAATCGGCGACAATCGTCTGGATATGAATTACAATGCCATTCATGAGGGCAAGAAGACAACGAGCAGCATGACCGCAAACGGTGTACTTCGTGACCGCGCAAAGAAGCTGTTTCGTGGTACCATCGACTTTAAGAAGGGCGCAGCGGGCGCAAAGGGCGATGAGTTAGAGGATGTCCTTCTTCTTGATGACGGCGTTCAGAATCAGACCATTCCGTTAATTCTGTGTGCAGAAGAAGATGTAGAAGGAAACCACGGCGCATCCATCGGAAGTCTGGATGATGAGCTGATTTTCTATCTGGAGTCCAGAGGAATCAGTGAGGATGCCGCTTATGAGCTGATGGCAAAGGCCAGACTGAAGGCTGTATGCAAGAAGATTCCGGTTGACGGTCTTCGCGCAGAGCTGGAAGAGATGTTAGATGGTGATGAGTCTGAGGGAGAGGAGCAGTAAGATGACAGCAGAAGAAAGAAAGGCAGAAGACGCACGCTTTCGTGCAGCGTACCCGTTATTTGCACAAAATTCTGAGCTGATCTATCTGGATAACGCAGCGACGACACAAAAGCCGTCCTGCGTGATTCAGGCAGAGGCTGAGTTTTACGAAAAATACAATGCAAATCCGTTCCGTGGTGTCTATGAGCTGGCAGAGGCAGCGACCGAGCATTACGAGGAAGCAAGAGCTGCTGTTGCAGAGCTTCTTCACGCAAATGCGGATGAGATCGTTTTCACCAGAAATGCAACAGAGAGCTTAAATCTGATTGCATATAGTCTGGGAAGTCTGGTGCTTCGTCCGGGCGATGAGGTACTTGTCAGCATTATGGAGCATCACAGCAATCTTCTTGTATGGCAGCAGGCGGCAAAGCGCACCGGCGCGACTCTTCGTTATCTGGACTGCACACAGGATGGAAAGCTGACCACTGAGATGGTGGAAGCTGCGATCACCGATAAGACAAAGATTTTTGCTGTAACACAGATTTCAAATGTACTTGGATGGAAGAATGATATTAAATCATTTGCAGAGGTCTGTCACCAAAAGGGCTGTCTGATCGTAGCAGACGGCGCGCAGAGCGTTTCTCATATTGAAGTGGATGTCAAGGCACTTGATGTTGATTTTCTTGTATTCTCCGGCCATAAGATGATGGGACCGATGGGAATTGGTGCTTTATATGGAAAGAAAGAGCTGTTAGAGGCAATGCCGCCATTTCTTTGCGGCGGCGAGATGATCGACACCGTCACAAGAGACGGCGCTGTGTACGCACCGGTTCCGCACAAGTTTGAGGCGGGTACTGTTAATGCAGCAGGTGCAGTTGGTCTGATGGCAGCGATTCGCTATTTAAAAGAAATCGGATTTGACACGATTGAGAGGCGCGAAGCTAAGCTTACCGAGTATGCAGTAGAACGTTTAAAGGCAATTCCGGGTGTGCACATCCTTGGTTCACAGGAGCCAAAGGAGCATCACAGTATTGTGACATTCCTTGTCGACAATGTGCATCCGCATGATGTCGCATCCATTCTCGATATGGATCACATCGCCGTGCGCGCCGGTCATCACTGTGCACAGCCGCTGCTGCAGCATTTACAGGTTTCGGCAACCACACGTGCAAGCTTTGCATTTTACAATACAATGGAAGAAGTTGATGCGCTGGCAGAGAGCCTCGCTCAGGTAAGAAGGAGGATGGGTTACGTTGACTAACACGAACAAAACCTTTTACAATGAAATTTTAATTGATCACAACATGCATCCAGGCCACAAGCATGATTTAGACGATGCAAACATGGTGATGGAAGGCTTAAATCCGACCTGTGGCGATCACATCTGGCTGAAACTCAAGGTTGAGGATGGCGTGATCGTGGATGGCTCCTTCGTAGGTGAGGGATGTGCCGTTTCTCAGGCATCTGCTGATATGATGCTCGATCTGATTATCGGACAGAAGGTGGAGAAGGCACAGGAACTTGCAGACAGCTTTTTAAAGATGATCAAGGGAACCGCTACCGAGGAGGAAATCGAGAGCCTTGAGGAAGCATCTGCACTTGAGGATATTGCGCATATGCCGGCTCGTGTAAAGTGTGCAGTACTCGGATGGCATACCATGGAAGAGATGCTTAAGGAAGATAAGGATACCGGACATGGGGAGTGCAGCCACTGCAACCCGGAAGCGTAATTCAAAAAGAAGTGCTTAAAGAGCCTTACTGGTTTTCTGAAATGGAGATCAGTAAGGCTTTTGTAATTTTAAAATAAGATTCGATAATTGTTTTCATGAAATACCTTGTGGGAGGCACGGAATCATGATATCCTAAAGGCATTAAGGATGTGTAGAGTAGAAGATCAGACAGGAGGCGGCAAATGGCAAGAACGATCAGTATCGGAAATCAGAGCTTTCAAGAAATTCGAGAAAAGGGCTATTTTTTCGTGGACAAAACCAGTTTTATTAAGGAGTGGTGGGAGTCAGCAGATACCGCAACGCTGATTACTCGTCCGCGCCGTTTTGGTAAAACGATGAATATGGATATGTTAAATTGTTTCTTTTCCAATCGTTTTCAGGGCAGAGGCGATCTGTTTGAGGGGCTATCGATATGGAAAGAAGAGGCGTACAGAAGATTACAGGGGACGTATCCAGTTATTTTTGTGAGCTTTGCAGATGTGAAACAGGACAATTGCAGAGACGCAGTGCAGAAAATTAAAAATATTATTGCGCAGGTTTACCGCCAGTTTTTTGATGAACAGGATGAAAAACTGCCTGATCAGATTGTACAGGTAATGCGTGCGGATATGAGTGATGTTATGGCACAGGGAGCTTTGCAGCGATTGTCAGAGGAATTAGCAGGGCGATATGGAAAAAAAGTTCTGATTTTTCTGGACGAATATGACACACCAATGCAGGAAGCATATCTGCATGGATATTGGGATGAATTTACTGGATTTATCCGCGGATTGTTCAATTCTACATTTAAGAGCAACTTTTTTATGGAGAGGGGAATCATGACAGGAATTACCCGAGTTTCCAAGGAATCGGTATTTTCTGATCTAAATAATTTAAGTGTGGTAACGGCAACGTCTGAAAAATATGCATCATGTTTTGGCTTTACGCAGAAGGAAGTGACGGATGCGCTTGAAGAGTACGGCATGGCAGAGGCAAAAGAGGCGGTAAGACAGTGGTATAATGGTTTTACGTTTGGTAACCATCGGGATATTTATAATCCGTGGTCAATCACGAATTTTCTAAAGGAAAAGCGCTTTCTTCCATATTGGGCATCAACAAGCTCAAATGGTCTTGCCAGTCAGCTAATTCGCACAGCATCGGCTGGATTAAAGGAAAAAATGGAAGCTTTGTTAAATGGACAGGCTATTACCGTAAATTTTGATGAGCAGATTGTGTACAGTCAGCTTGATGATAATGAGAGTGCGATCTGGAGTTTGCTGACAGCATCGGGATATTTAAAAATTGAGAAGGTTGAATATCGCGGTATTTTATTTGAACCCTGGTATACATTGTGCATTACAAATCTTGAGACGATAAGCATGTTCTCTGCGATGTTTAAGGGATGGTTCTCTAGCTCGGATGCGAATTATAATGGTTTTATCAAAGCATTGCTCAGCGGTAATTTAAAAGAGATGAATCTCTATATGAATGATGTCGCATTGGCAACGTTCAGTAATTTTGATACAGGAAAGCATCCGTCAGCGAGAACACAGCCAGAGCGTTTTTATCATGGCTTTGTTCTGGGCCTTTTGGTTGAACTGCGTGGGCGTTACAGCGTGCAATCGAATAAGGAAAGTGGCTATGGACGCTATGATATTTGCCTGATTCCTCAGAATCACACCGATCCAGCTATCATATTGGAATTTAAAGTACATGATTCAGATGAGGAAAAGACACTTTCGGACACGGTAACGTCCGCATTAAAACAGATTGAAGAAAAAGCATATGATGCCGTTTTGCTTGATGCAGGAGTGGGTAAAGAGCGGATTCATCATTATGGTTTTGCCTTTGAGGGAAAGACCGTGTTGATTGGAAGTGATGATGCAAAAAGCATGTAATGAGTAGAATAATAAGAAGTTAGACAGGAGTGGGGAGACAGATGAAATATAAGATTGCCATTTGTGATGACTGTGATGTGGACAGACAATATATTTTGAATATGGTTACTTTATGGGGAGAGAGAAGTGGTCATATCGTCCACATTGACACATTTTCTTCTGCTGAGAATTTTTTGTTTCATTATGCCGAGGAAAGCGACTATGATATTTTGCTGCTTGATATTGAGAGGGGAGAGATGGATGGCGTCACGATGGCAAAAAAGCTGCGAAAAGAAAACGATACCGTTCAAATTGTGTTTATCACAGGATATTCTGACTATATTTTGGAGGGCTATGAGGTGGCGGCACTTCATTATCTGATGAAGCCGGTGAAGACAGAGAAGCTTTGTGCGGTACTTGATCGTGCAGCGCAAAAGCTTGCAAAGAATGAAAAGGTACTAAATTTTGAGGTTGCCGGAGAGATGGTACGCGTGCCAATTTATCAAATCCGGTATGCAGATGTATTTGGCAACTATGTGACGATTCACGCATCATCGGATGTTACCGTGAAAATGACGTTGAGTGAGCTTGAAAAGCAGCTCGACGAATGTTTTTATCGCGCAGGGCGTTCCTGCATCGTCAATTTAAGTCAGATCAGCCGTGTAACCAAAGCAGAGATTAAATTAAGTGATGGAACCGCGATTCCATTGCCAAGAGGTGCTTATGACGGCATCAACCGTGCGATTATCAATATGAGGTGAAACCAAGATGAAGTGAATGAGACTGTTTTCAAAGAAAATCGACAAGCAGATTGCATCCTATCAGCAGGAACTGATTGAGACCCATTATCGGGAGGTGGACAATATGTATCGCCAGATTCGCGGCTGGCGACACGACTATCGCAACCACATTCAGACGATGAAGGCATATGCTGCTGCCAAAGATTGGGAGGCTATCACGCACTATCTTGACCTTTTGGATGATGATCTGCAAACTGTGGATACCGTAATCAAGACAGGAAATCCAATGACCGATGCCATCTTAAATTCAAAGATTTCCCTTGCAAAAGCGAAGAATATTGAAGTCGTGGCGGATGCGCACATTCCGGTTCGGTTGAAATCTTCCGAGATTGATCTGTGCTGTATTATCGGCAATCTTTTTGACAATGCAATCGAGGCAAGCGAAAAGCTGCCGGAAGGACAGCGTGTGATTCGCGTGTATATGGATATGCGGGGAACACAGCTCTACATCTCCTTTACCAATTTTACAGCAGGCAAAAAAACTGAAAAAAGAGGGAAAGCTGTTTCGCAGCACAAAAGGAGCGGGACATGGACTCGGGCTTGTCCGTATTGATGCGATTGTGGAGCGACTGGATGGCTATATCAGCCGTAACAGCGAGGATGGTGCATTTACAACGGAAATTTTGCTCCCACAATTATAAGAATGTGCGATTCATCCCTTTAAAATGACAATTCGTCCCCAGATTCTTTGGGGGCGAATTTTTGTGTTACGATAAAAGGCAGAAAGGATGGTGTTTGATGGAATGAAAGAGAAAACAAAGAATGCTTCAAGAAATACGTCAAGAAATGCTTCAAAAAACGTTTCAAAAAATGCTTCAAGAAATACTTCAAAACCAAAATACAACATGGCACAAAATACGTGGTTCATGATTCGGCTTGCCTGGATATCGAAAGAGAAAAAGGTGCTTGTGCTGAGTATTCTTGCAGCCGTCTTAGCAGTTGCACTGAATCTAATCAATCTGTATGTGTCGCCGGTGATACTTTCCGTGGTGGAACGACAGGCAGGCGTATCCACATTGATGCTGACGATTCTGGCATTTGTACTGATGCTGATGGTAGTATCGGCAGCGGCCGCGTATGTTGATCGAAATACAATCTGTGGAAGAATCAGTGTTCGCTGCGAACTGCTTACAATGCTAAATAAAAAGGCAGCGACGACATCCTATCCGAATTTGTTTAATGACAAATATCAGAAACTGAGTGCCAAGTCACAGGAGGCAATCAGTTCCAATGGAGAGGCAACAGAAGCGATATGGACGACACTCACAGATCTTTTGACCAATCTTGTTGGTTTTATCTTTTATGTGATTCTTCTGTCGTCGGTTCAGCCATTTTTGATGCTGGTGGTTTTGGCGACGACAGGAATCAGTTATGCTGTGAGCAATTCACTGAATACATGGGGCTATTGTCACCGCGAGGAAGAAGCAGAGTACGAAAAGCAGATGAATTATCTTACAAGAAATGCGAGAGATCTGACAGCAGCGAAAGATATTCGCATCTTTGGACTGCGCACATGGCTCGAAGAATTGCACGACAAGGCAATGGAAGCCTATACTGCATTTCAAAAGAAGGCGCAGAGCGTATATATCTGGGCAAAGATTGTAGATCTGGTACTGATGTTTTTTCGCAACGCCATCGCGTATGTATATTTGATTGGCCTTGTGGTTGCAAATAATCTTGATGTGGCCGAATTTCTTTTGCTTTTCAGTGCAATCGGTGGCTTTACTGTCTGGGTGACCGGAATTCTTGATGGTTTTCAACTCCTTCATAGGCAGTCACTTGATATTTCAACGGTTCGCGAATGCCTGGAATTTGATGAGTCTTTCTGCTTTGAGGGTGGTGAACCAATTCCAAAAAAGGCAGATGGGCAATATGAGATTCGCCTTGAGAATGTCTCGTTTCGATATCCAGAAGCCGCCAAGGATACCCTTTCCAATATCAATCTTACGCTTCGCCCTGGTGAGAAGCTTGCAGTAGTCGGCCTGAATGGTGCCGGAAAAACGACGCTCATTAAGTTAATGTGTGGCTTTCTTGATCCGACAAAAGGGCGAGTTTTGTTAAATGGAATGGACATTCGCCTCTTTAATCGGGCGGAGTATTATGAACTATTTTCGGCGGTCTTTCAGACCTTTTCGCTGTTGGCAGGGACGATAGCCACGAATGTTGCGCAAAGCTGCGAGCAGATTGACATGGAGCGTGTAAGGAACTGTGTGGAGAAAGCGGGACTGCGAGAGAAAATCGAATCCTTAAAGGATGGCTATGAAACATATTTGAATCGACAAGTATTTGAAAATGCAATTCTTCTTTCAGGAGGAGAAACACAGCGCCTTATGCTGGCACGTGCGCTCTACAAGGATGCGCCATTTGTTGTTCTTGATGAGCCGACAGCAGCACTTGACCCGATTGCAGAGTCGCAATTATATGAAAAATACAATGAGATGACACGCGGAAAATCATCCGTGTATATTTCACACCGACTGGCATCGACTCGTTTTTGTGACCGCATTCTTTTGATTGCAGATGGCAAAATCAGCGAGGAAGGGACACATGAGCAGTTGTTAGCACAAGGCGGCAGATACGCAAAGCTTTATGAGGTGCAAAGCAATTATTATCGGGAAGGAGAGGAGTGCCATGAAGGAAACAGCGAAGAAGAGAAATAAGAAGACGGATGAAAAGATGGATAAGATGGATAAAAAGACGGATAAAAAGACGGATAAAAAGGCGACAGAGCCAAAGGCAACGGGCAGAAAACAGACAAAAAAGCAGCTGTCGTGGCGTGAGGTCATCGGTCTTACGAATCGGGCGATTAGGATTTTTTATAAGCGCAATCCGCAGATGATTGTGTCACGCATTTTCATGATCATCTGGTCCTCACTGACGCCTTATGTGGGAATTTTTCTTTCTGCGCTTATTATTGATGAGCTGGCGGGGGCGCGAAACATTGAACGCTTGAAACTGTTAGTTGGTATTACGCTCATAGCAGAGGCAGCAATCGCACTCGTGTCTGCCTTTTTAAGCAAATGGAGGCAAACACAGAACGCAGGAATGCTGTTAAAAATAGAAAAAATTCTGTCTGAAAAAATGCTCGATATGGATTTTGCAAGCCTTGACGATACCCATACGTCTGAGCTGTTATCCACGATACGTCAGAATATGAACAGCAGTGGATGGGGACTTTACAATGCATTTCTTTCCTATGAAAAAGCAATCTCTTCGATTCTGACGATTCTTGGTGGTATTTCGCTGACCGTTTCCTTATTTCTTAGTAAAGTGCCAGAGGATACGAACCGCTCATTTGCAATTTTAAACAATCCGCTAGTCGTGATAGGTGTCATTGCAGTGATGCTCGCGGTTACCTTTCTTGCACCAGTCTTTGAAAACAAAGAAGGCAGCTATTATGCGAAATATGCAGGTAGTCAGAATCTGGGAAATCGACTCTTTTTCTTCTTTGGATGGCTGGGCTACTCAAAGGAGCTTGCAATGGATATGCGAATGTATCGTCAGGATAAGATTTGCGATAAATACAACCGAAACAAAGAGGGCCCGTTCGCATCGTCTGTCCTCCTGCAAGTTCTGTGATGAAATCCTTGTCTTCCACAAAGGGGCAGTAATTCAGCAGGGTACGCATGAAGAACTGGTTGCAGATACACAGGGAAAATATTACGAGCTGTGGCACGCACAGGCACAGTATTATACCGAGTGAGAATTCGGCATATTAAAAGGGGTATATGTTTTGAATGAAACAAAAATATAACATAATCAATAAGTTATGTTATAAAAATATAACATGAACGGTTGACTTTGCTCATTTTTGTGATAGAATAATAGTACACAGAGATGAGAAAAGGAGGGTTGATTATGAATGAAAAGTTGGGTAACCGTATTAAAGAGTTAAGAAGTGCAAAACAATTTACGCAGGAGCAAATTGCAGAGCAAATTGGAGTGAGCAGACAGAAATATGCAAGGATTGAGAGTGGCGTTAATAGCGTTACGTTGGATATTCTTTCTAAAATTGCAGCAGTTCTTGATGTAACGGTAGGTGACATAACAAAAGTACTGGATGAGACTCCAACAGTCGAGTACAGAGCAGGAGAAGAGCACGGGTCTTCTAAAAAAATATTTGATATGCTTGATCTATTTTATGCAAATAAGCATGTATGCGAAAAACTTCAGCACAAGGATATGATTTAGGAGGTGCTCAAATGCAAGAGAGTACAGAGCGGGAAATTCGTATTAAAGCGAATTCACTTAGAGAAAAGTGTAATGTCAGTAGATATGGAATCATTGATTTATTCAAGGATTGTGAAAGCTTGGGATATAAATTATTAAGATATCCTCTTGGAGAGAATGCAGATCTTGGTTTTAGTGTAAAAAAAGATAATGATACTATAATTTTTACAAATAGTTGTATTCGATTATCGAGAGAGATTTTTACACTTGCTCATGAAATCGGTCATATTATTTTTCATTTAAAGGATGGTAATTCTTTTATTGATGATAATATGACAATAAATGGTCGAAGTACAGATGAAAAAGAAGAAGAAGCGAATTACTTTGCCGCTTGTTTGTTAATGCCATTTGATCAGGTGAATCGGTTTATTGATTTAGAAATAGAGAAAATTCCTGGAAAAGGATTATCTGCAATGGACATTGCCCGTATTATGTCAGAGTTTAATGTAAGCTTTGATATGGCATTAAACCGACTAGAACGTTTGAAGTTTATAGACTCTGAGCAAAGATTGTGTCTCGACAATGAAAAGATTGAGAAAAAGGTTGGAAATCTGCTTCGCAGTGTTGGTGGAAATGCAAGATTAAATTTGCCTAGTAATGAGATTCATATTCCGTATGAGTATATTGATTATGTAATATATAATTATAATCACAACGCAGTACCAAAGGAAACATTGGAAAAGGTATTAGACTGTTATCATCTTACTATTGATGATGTTAGTGATAAGCTTGTTGAGCAGTGTGATGATGACGATGATTTGGATGATTTGATAGGAGGTTTAGACAATTGAGAGCCTCTTTGGACACGAATGCTATAATTCATTTTTATAAGGCTGGCTTACAAGATATATTATTTGATTTTTTTGATGAAGGTGTGTTTATTTATGAGCAGATTCGCAAAATTGAGTTAGAAAATCATGGACAGGATGTGCTTTTGCAGGTTGATCTTGATATTGCGGCTGGAAAGATTGAGTTATATACAGATCAAAAGTTAAAAAAATTACAGGTGTATAAGATTTTTGAGTACAATGTAAATGAGAATAGAAATTTGTATGGTACGGGTGATTTGGGGGAAGTATATGCAATATCGTTGGCTCAAACACTTGGTGCATATTCGTTAGTAACAAATGATACCAAACAGGGTGGACCATATATGTCGCTCTTGCAGTTTGAAGATGATATCATGCCATTTACTTTTGCAGATGTTTTAATTCTCAGATACTTGCTTGGCATGGTAGATGAAAATCAAACAATAAATGATTTTAATTCAATTAATGTAGCGTCGAATCTTAACTGGTCTTTGAAAAGTCAATTGATAAAGTTTATTAAAAGATTTGTTAAAGATCCATATAGAAATGAAGATACGGAGTGGATAAAGAAACTGGCTGTTGAAAACAATATAAATATAAAGCAGAAGTTTCAGATGCTAAGGAAAATACTATGATGGGAAATGGCATATGAATAATGAAAAATCTCGTTTGTTTCAGCGGTAGCATGCTGGAGCAGACGAGATTTTTATTCTACAACAAAATGGATATTAGCAACGAATTTTAACGAATTTGAAAATATATTTTTGATTTTTTTCAAAAAAATACATTGCAGCTTGCCTCCAGCCTGTTTATAATAAAATTAGCAACTAATTGTACAAAGAAAAACAAAATAGGAGGTACCAAAATGAATCAGGCAAATTTAGCAAAATTGTTTCATAATTACATTGAAAGCTACAATGTATTAACGGATAAGGAACATGATGAGCTTTATAAGTGGAGAGCGGTAAACCATTTTCAGCGTCATTGGAATCTGGAAGCAGATAATTTTGGAGAAATGTTTGAGCAGGCGATGGGACAATCCTTCAA
>CAVCXB010000031.1:0-27130 GCA_963605535.1 Wujia chipingensis | reverse complement strand
TTTATATGAGATTAATTAAAAATTTAAATTTCGTTACTTTCCACAAGAGTTTTTACCCCACCCGTGAACAGTAACCAGATTCATTAACTTTTACAAAACATTTCAAAAAGAAATCAGGTACAGTTGCCATATTGAACAACGAACTGTACCTATATTCTTTCCCTATTGCCAGTTATTATACATTCCGATTTAATTTTTCTTAAATTAAATTGTAATTATGTCATGTGTGCGGAAATAATCCATAATAATCTCTACCATCTCGGTATTGATTTCCTTTACAACTGGGCAGGTTGGATACATTGGATAACCGCCTGCGCCGCTGTAACGGTAGTTATTCATGCACAGTGTAAACTCATCGTCAGGCTGCACCGGCTTTCCCTGATAGCATACATTCCGGATGCGGCTGCCCATCGGTGCCTCTGGGTGGATTTCCCATGTGACGCCTGCAAAATAATCATAATTGTAATGCTCAACCTTCGGGTAGAGGAAGCTCTTTGCTACGACTACCTTGCCGTTCTCGTTGATCTCGAAATACTCTGCGGTGCGCTCCATAGCAGCCTTCAGCTTTTCGCCGGTGATGCGGCATACGACAAGGGTATTCGGGAATGGATAGGTGGCGATGATGTCTCTCGTTGTGACACACGCATTGAAGCCTGCAATCTCGTTTGCAAGGCCAACGATGGACAGCTGTGCGCCTGAGATATCGAGCTGGATGCGATTGATCAAATCGGCGATGCCGCTTCCCTCAAGTGCCATCTTTACCTTATCCTCTGGATAAAGTGGTCTGCTTAAGTGACCCATCGGCTCGTCAAGCCACTTCTGCACTTTCTCCTCAACAAAACTGTACTTTTCGCACAATGTCTTTGCATTGTCCGGATTTGGCTGAACCTTCTTTGAAGTGATGGCGGTGATTGTTGCCGGGTAAGCGGCGTTTCCAGAAGTCTCTGCCTGCGCAGAATCAAATGCAGAATCAAATATTTCTTTCTCGAGATCAATCTCCACATAGGCATACTCTCTTCCATTTGCAAGCGGCTGAAGGGTGTAGGTGCCATGAATCATTCTTCCTGCCACTGGCATGTGCTGATGACCAGTCAATAATACATCAAAGCCAAGTTCGGTGCAGATCTTGTAGCCGATATTCTCAGTCGTGTCGGACAGGCGCTTTCCCGTCTCAACATCACTCTCGAAGCCACCGTGATAGATACAAATTGTCAAATCAACCTTGCCCTGGAAATCCTCGAGTGCCGCCTTTGCAGCCTCAAATGGATCAACAACCTGAATGCCAACCAGATTTTCCTTCTTCTCCCAGACATTGATGTAATCGGTTACGATGCCGACCAGTCCGACTTTCACGCCATTTTTCATTGTGTAAATCACATGTGGATAAAGCACATTTCCTTCGCTGTCGAGAACATTCTCGCAAACGCAGGTGCCTTTGTGGTTCCTGCGATAAATCGCCTGATATGCCTGACCATAGTTAAAATCGTGATTTCCTAATGCATAGAAGTCATATCCGCAATCATTTACCATCTGCGCAGTATACTCGCAAGTGCCTAAAATATTTTTGCTGTAGTAGGCATATGCGGAGCCCTGAAGCATATCGCCGCCATCTAACACGAGTGTGTCATCATCTTTTTTGTATTCGGATGCGCACGCAAACAGACCCATCGGCTTTACCTCGCGGTCGCCGTATGTCGTCGGATAGAAATATCCGTGTACGTCCGATGTATAATAAATTTTTACTTTTTTCTTTTCCATTGTTTCACCTAACCTGTTTAATAGCCGAGTGCCGCGCAGCGCACAGTCCCAACGGAGACAAAATTATCAAGCAGCGCACCGATATCTGTGCCGGCCTCTGCGGTCTCGATCATAACGCCCTTTGAGCGAAGCGTAAAACTGCCGTCTTCATGATCGGTGCGCACATAGTCATCCTGATAAAATTGATGCTTCGCCAAAATGCGGTCACGCAAAATGCCCTTGCACTCGGAAAGTGCGCAGCCCGGGAAATTCACATTCCAGATGCGATCCATCGAAAGATTCTTGGCGAGAAGTTCCTTTACAAGCGGAATCAGATACTCATCCGCAGTCTCCCAGTTTGTATCATTTCGATTGGAGAAGGCGAAGGAGCGAATGCCATTTGCAAGTGCTTCCATTGCCGCGCCGACTGTCCCGGAATACAGGATATCAATTCCGGTATTGTAGCCGCTGTTGATTCCGGAAAATACAACATCCGGTTTTTCTGGCATCAAATACTCGAGCGCCACCTTTACGCAGTCTGCCGGAGTACCGCCCACACTGTAGGCACGCACGCCCTCTACGTCATAGTTTTCTGGTGTCACATCGATATCCTCAAATAAGGTGATACGCTGAGACATGGCGCTGCACTGACTCTTCGGTGCGACAACCCACACCTCGCCAAGCGACACAGAAAGCTCTGCCAGCTTGCGAATGCCCGGTGCCTTTATGCCATCGTCATTTACAATTAAAATTCTCATCTATGATCCTCTTTTATTACTTTCTTTTCAAATCGTTTCATTCCTTCTTCCGGGAGATCATCTCTCCATTTTCAAAGAGGAAGCTTTCGCCGTACTCTGGCAGGATGCGCTTGTCTGCATGTGCGGTATTGACCTGCTCCGGACGGAAACTGTGCAGCGGAACAAGGATGTGCGGTGCGATGGTGTCCAGCATAGTGCGCAAATAGTACGGTCTGGAGTGGCCGCCGATTCCCATATGCACATATGGGATGTTCATATGCTCTAAGATGCGATGCATCTTTCCAAAGGAAGGATCGTAATCGCCAAGCGGTGCACCGTCCATATGGACATACAGAGTGACCACGGAGCTTAAATCCATCAACTCATAGAAGTTTGCATAGTCCTGCTGCAAGATATACTTGGATGGATTGGCAAGAAGTTCCGCTCTGGTGATGATGGTCCAGCCACGCTCAGCAGCCTTATCTTTATCGGCGCCAACGCTGTTTTCATACATCAAAATCTCATCCTCTGGATAGAAAGTCTGCACATAATCTGCCTGCACGCCGTCCATGACAAGCTTTCTGCCGGTCTCCTGCGCAGTCAAAATCAAACGATGAAGACGCTCTACATTTCGATTATATGGGTTGACAATGATCAGTCCCTTCTGCTCTGTGGACTCTCTGTGCATCTCCTGCTGTAACCACTCCTCGCTTCTTCCCGGCTCCTCTGGCTCGGTAAGAGAAAGCATATCCACATCGTCAAAGCTTACCGTAACGCCCTCGGTGATCAGCACGTCAGTGCCCTTCATCTTCTGACCAAACGCCTTTGTTACCTCTGGATGGAAGCCGTGGAAACGATAATCGCCGGTGTAGCAGATGACTCCGCCCGGTGTTGTGATGCGGTAGCCGCACGCACCGATGACATCGTGATCAATCGCCTCGACCTCAACCTTGATATCGCCTACGGTAAAGTTCTCACCGTATGGGATACCGATGCAATTTTTGTGACCCTTCACCTGAATGTCACCGCACGCTTCGAGTCTGCGGTACAGCTTTAAGGAATCCTCGCTCATGTAAACCGGAAGATTCTGGTCAAGCATGCCCAGACCACCCATGTGGTCGATGTGCATATGAGAAATCACGAAAAAATTCTTCTTGGTGTCGTTCTCGAAGCTGACAAGGCCAAGCTTTTCGGCAGTCTCATTGTCGTAGAGACCATCGTGTGATGCCAGCACGCCAAGACGCGCATAGTCTGCTGCGCACTCATTATCGCGCACGGCAATCTTATCATCCATGCGATCCATTACGGCAAAACCGAAATCAAACATACATCTTGCCTCTTCGGTTTCTACCACGACGAATGTGCCGCCGATTTCTTTTAATCCATTATAAAATGTTATCGTTGTCATAAACTATCCTTTCCTAAAATATCCTTTCCTAAAATATCCTTTGCATAAAAATAGATGAAAAAGGAGCTGCCATTATCTGACAGCCCCCTGTATGTTCGTAACGATTCAGAGCCGCACCTTGATTTCGCATGGCTCTGAATAATTACATTTTACTTATTCAGCAACAGAAGAGGACTCCTCTTCAGTCGCAGCAACACCGTCAACGCCTAACTTGTCGTTGATCTCGGTTACAAGGTTCTCAAGAACTTCCTCTGGCTCAAGCTCGTCCAGGATGGAATCTTCCAGAACGGTGCTTACCGTGTTCATTACATCATAGCTGCCATCGAATACCGGCTGAGCGAAGAAGTATGGAGACTGCTCATATGCAGACTTGTAGTTGTTTGTCTCATCCTCTTCCATGAACTTCTGGAACTCCTCGGTCTCATATGCAGACTTTCTTACCGGCAGATATCCGGTCTTCTCAGACCACTCTACAGTAGAATCAACAGAAGTTAAGAACTTCATATATTCCCAAGCTGCATTCTGCTTGTTCTCATCGGTGCTGAACATGTAGATGTTTGTACCAGCCTGATTTGCAGCATTTGACTTGTTGCCCGGCAGCGGTGCTACGCCCAGTTCCCAATCGTCATGAGTGATGTAGGAGATACCGGTACAGGAACCGATATAGCCGCCGATCATCTGATTGGAAAGAACGTTTGAGAAGTAGCTGTCCTCACCTACGAGACGGGCATATCCGTTGTTGTACATATCCATGATATACGTAACAGCCTCAAGACCAGCTTCGTTATCAAACAGAGCACCATCCTCGCTTACATACTCACAGTCATTCTGATGCAGAGTAGCCTCTAACAGACCAGACATATCATCTGCGCCAAGGATCTCAAGATCCTTCTCTTCCTTTAACTTCTTTCCTGCCTCAAGCATCTCATCCCATGTAGTTGGAACATCAATGCCAACCTCATCGAATAGTGTCTTATTATATAAGTAAACATAGGTACTCTTGTTGAATGGTACGCAAGCAACAAATCCGTATACTTCACACTCGTCCTTGTAGCTGTCGATCAGATCATCGTAATCGAAATCCTCATCGGTAACGAAATCATCCAGCTTCACTACCTTATCGGTATAAGCAGTGATCCAGTTGTTGTAACCCTGAGACAGATCCGGCAGAGTATCAGCAGCTGCGTTTGCCGTCAGCTTTGTACTCAGATCACTGTAGTTGCCCTGATTTACCAGTGTAACGGTGATGCCGTACTCATTCTCCTCATTGAACTTATCTGTAAGAGCGGTCAGTGCTTCCTCCTGCTGACCATTCATCGCATGCCAGAATGTGATCTCACAGGACTCGATGGTCTTTGACTCATCTGCGAATGACGGTACAGCCATTGCTGCTGCCATAGACACTGACATTAAAACGGCACTTACTTTTCTTAATTTCATAAGTTTTCTCCTCTCTTTTTTCCACCACAGGTGGATCTCCTGCGAAAAGCAGGATACAATATTGTACTCTCTATAGAATCCGGTTTACCGGTTTCTAACATAATAATGAATAAGTTAATACTGCAAATAATTGCATAGTAGGTTTCATCCTAGGGGCAAGCCCACTAGGTTTTCGCCTAAAAATTTTATAACGAATACTCGAACCACTAACGGTTTTAACCCTTGATACCACTCTGGGTAACCCCTTCGATGACGTACTTGCGAAGGCACAAATAAACGATAACGATTGGAAGCACCAAAATACAGGATGCCGCCATGATAAGCTCATACGACGAACCGTTCTCCGTCTGGAACTGCATAAGTCCGTAGGAAAGAACACGCATCTCCTTGCTGTTTGTAACAAGTAATGGCCACATGAAGGAGTTCCAGCAGCTGATCGCATTTAAAATACAAACTGTGGTGATCGGACTCTTGTTGATCGGAATCATGATCTTGATCAGGTACTTAAAGTCGTTGCACTTATCAACCTTTGCCGCCAGATAAAGCGCATCCGGTACCTGTGAGAAAAACTGTGTCAACAGGTAAATGTAGAATACACTCGCCAGATACGGAACAATCATTGCCTGATAGGTATTGATCCACTTCAGCTTAGTGATGGTGATGAAGTTGGTGATGATTAACATCTCACCTGGAATCATAAGTGTCGCAAGCATCAAGGAAAGCATGATCTTTTTCCCTGGAAAGTTCAGTCGTGCAAATGCATAAGCAGCCAGTACAGTGGTGACAAGCACACCCGCTGTGGAAATAATGGTAACAATCAATGTATTTAAGATGTAACGTGGGAACGGAGCTGAATTCCATGCCTCAACAAAGTTGGAAAACTGCGGCACTTTCGGAAAGAAGCTCGGCGGAATAGCTGTAATCTCGCTCGATGTCTTTAGCGCAGAAAGGATCATCCACAAAAATGGAAGCAGCGTAAAAATCGCTCCGGCAATCAAAACGGCATATTTGACTACCTCTGCCACAACATTTATTACTTTTCTTTTATTCATTTTCTTATCCGTCCTTTCTTCCTGTCAGCTTCCTCTGAACAAAGGTAAGGACGAGGATAATTCCGAACAAAACAACTGCGGATGCAGATGCTTCGCCATATTCGTACTGATTGTAGAACTTATCGTACAAATAGTAAACAACGGTGATTGCGCTGTTTGCCGGACCTGCCTTTGATGCAAACAGGGAATATACTTCGTTGTAAACCTTGAATGCACTGATCATACCCATGATGAGCGCATAGGATACCATCGGCATAATACCCGGAAGTGTGATCTTTGTGAAGACTCTCCATCTTGGGGTGGAGTCTACCTTTGCTGCATTGTACAGATCAGGAGAAATGGTCTGTAAACCTGCAAGGAAGATCAAAATGTCGAATGCCATGCTCTTCCAGATACTGAAGATAATCAGTGCCGGCAGCGCATACTGTTTCTTGTTCAGCCACGGAATTGCCTTTATGCCAAACCAGGAAAGAATCTGGTTTAACAGACCGTAGTTTTCATTGAAGATCCATCTCCAAACGATACCGATTGCGATAACGCTGGTAACGTATGGCAGAAAGTACAAAGTCTGGAAAAATCCCTGAAATTTGATCTTGCTGTTTAATAAAACGGCGATCAGAAGGGATAAAACAATGGAACATGGAACTACGAATACAACGTAGATTCCGGTATTGGTCAGCGCCTTGATGAAGTATTTGTCACTGAAAATACTTTTATAGTTGCTGAAGCCGATTGATGAGTACGTACCGCTAATCATGTTATAATCTTCCATGAAGCTCATGATAAATGCGCGAAACAGCGGATAAATCGTAAATACAAGAATGACAATTAGTGCGGGCATCAGATAAAGATAGCCCTTCATGCTTTTCTTTTCCATCGGGTTCTCCTTATCAATATTTTCCTACTGTCTTTCCTGCCTGGTCAAACAAAAGGATCTGGTTGTCACGAATGGTTACGTTGAATGCAGTACCAACACCGATCTGCATATCAGAGTGAACCAGAACGCGAAGCTCTTCGCTTGCAAGTGCCACGCGAAGCTGTAACTCTCTTCCTGTCATGCGCACATGAGTAGCCTTAACCGGAATTCCGTTTGCAGACACATTGAAGGACTCTGGACGGACACCAGCCTTATAAGCGCCATCAGCTGCCTTGCAGCCCTCACGAAGAACGACATCGCCGCACATGATCTTGCCGCCCTTAACGGTTACGTCAAAGACATTGATCTGCGGAGTACCTAAGAACTGTGCAACGAACATGTTGCCCGGATTTAAGTACATCTTCTGCGGAACCTCGAACTGCTGTACAACACCCTTCTCCATAACTGCGATGCGGTCAGAGATACTCATTGCCTCTTCCTGATCATGGGTTACGAAAATGGTGGTGATACCAACCTCCTGCTGGATACGACGAATCTCTTCACGTGTCTCAACACGAAGCTTTGCATCAAGGTTTGACAGTGGCTCGTCTAAAAGCAATACCTCTGGCTTCTTTACAAGTGCTCTGGCAATTGCAACACGCTGCTGCTGACCACCGGAAAGAGCCTTTGGCTTTCTATCCATCAGATGGTCAAGCTGTACGAGCTTTGCCATCTCCTGGGCGCGCTCTCTTGCCTCTGCCTTGGGAACCTTACGGTTAATTAACGGGAACATGATGTTGTCCGCAACGGTCATGTGCGGGTACAATGCATAGTTCTGGAATACAAGGCCGATCTCGCGGTCCTCCGGTGCAACCTTTGTTACATCTCTGTCTCCGAAGTAGATGTGTCCGGAAGTCGGGTCATTCAGACCGGCAAGCATGAACAGTGTGGTGGATTTTCCACAACCGGATGGTCCGAGCAGACCAACCAGCTCACCGTCTGCAATATTCAGGTTCATGTTGTCAACAGCCTTGAAGTCTCCATACGCCTTCGTCAGATTCTCAATTCTAATCTCCATTTTTACCTCAATCTGCTGCTCACGGCAGCTTTTTATCTACGGTTTTGCGTGCCAAACGCACGTCTTCATCATCATTATAATATATCTTTCGCAGAAAATCCAGTAGTATTCGAGAGTTTTCGTTTTGTTTTGAGTAAATTTTATTTTACAGATGTGGTTTCCCGGGAGGTTTACGCCTTCAGGTATTCTTCTATTTTTTCTTTATTAAGTCCCTCTCCAATCACGATAATAATCTGCTGACCATTTGCGATTGGACTCAACTGACGCTGTGCAGCGGTTGCATTTAATTCAAGCCAACCATCTGGTGTCTCAAGAAAGCCTTTGATACGATGTACATGACCGCAGGATGGATCACTCAGGATCTTAGTAGCTGCTTGTAACGTTTGTTCCTTTGTTAATGGCAAATTCATAAAAGAAAGTGAGGAAAATGCCTTATCATCTTCGACGTTGCGCTTTTGCCAGCTTTCTGTATGATAACCGCAGATTAAAATGCGCTTCCAATCCTCATCGGTAAGCTCATCCCACTTCTTTTTCATGATATCAGATGGCGATACTTTTCTGGTACAGGAAATCGCTTCCATTGCACGATTGATATGCGGAAGAATCGAATTGGCCTGTGCGTCAGATGCCTCATCAAGTTTACTCAAAAAAATGATGCCCGCATCAGCTGCTTCCGATGCAAGAAGATACTCGGCATCTTTTGACATCTGCTCTGGTAGTCCTGCGTCGGCAATCGCGATGACATTTCCGATCTCATACCAGTTATCGAGAGGATCTTCTCTGAGCGCATCAAAAAACTCATCGACATCAAAGATACCGGATGGCTCCACAATTACACGATCATAGCCACACATACCCATCGCGATCAGCTTTGTCTTAAAACGTCTTCGATGACAATCCTTATCGCAGCCGCCAGAGACCATTTCAAGTTCACAATGATCACCCATCAAATCCTGTAAAAGCATCATGTCTACATTCACAGCGCCGTAATCATTTTCCAAAATTCCAATATTATAACCGCTGTCGATTAAATATTTCGCGTATTTCTTTATAAAAGTGGTCTTTCCTGAACCAAGAAAGCCTGTTATCAGATCAATTTTCACCATGGCTACCTCCCTGCCCGAATATATGCTTCAAACGCAAAGAAGCAGGAGAAAATCACTCGGATCCTCTCCTGCTCCCCATTCCGTTACTCGTCCTTCTTGTCCTCAACAATCTTGATATGAACATCTGCCAGCTGCTTCTCGCTTACGGTAGCCGGTGCGCCCATCATAACATCCTGTGCATTCTTGTTCATTGGGAACGGAATAATCTCACGGATGCTATCCTCGCCTGCGATCAGCATAACCATACGGTCAACACCAGGTGCGATACCAGCGTGTGGCGGAGCACCATAGCAGAATGCATTGTACATAGCCGGGAACTTTGCCTTAACATCGTCCTCGCCCAGACCCACTAACTCGAATGCCTTAACCATGATCTCTGGATCGTGATTACGAACAGCACCAGAAGAAAGCTCAACGCCGTTGCAAACCAGATCGTACTGATATGCAAGAATATCAAGCGGATTCATGGTCTCAAGTGCCTGTAAGCCACCCTGCGGCATAGAGAATGGGTTATGGCAGAACTCTAACTCACCCGACTCCTCACCAATCTCATACATTGGGAAGTCAACAACCCAACAGAACTCGTAGCAATCCTTCTTCATATAGCCGTCAAAGGAAGCACCGATGGTCTTGCGGATTACACCAGCAGTCTTTTGAGCAGTCTTTAAATCACCTGCGGACAGTGCTACGAAATCACCAGCCTTTAAGCCAAGTGCGCTTACAACTGCGTCCTTATGCTCAACAACAAACTTGGAGATTCCTCCAGTCAGCTCACCCTTGTCATCCAGACGGAACCAGTAAGCCTTCTGACCACTTACAACCTCAACATCCGCGCACATCTTATCAATCTGCTTTCTGGTGCCCTTGAAGTTTTCAGCAACAACTGCCTTTACCTTGTTTCCTGCGAATGGGCCAAAGCCACAATCTGCCAATACATCAGTAGCATCCTGAACGATCAGGCTGATACGAAGATCCGGCTTATCGGAACCATACTTGTCCATTGCCTCAAGATACGGAATTCTCTTAAACGGCGGCTTGGATGCCTCGTGATAGATGCCGTACTTTGCAAAGATTGGCGGAAGAACATCCTCAAGAATCTCAAATACGTCTTCCTGATCAGCAAATGCCATCTCCATATCCAGCTGATAGAACTCACCCGGAGAACGGTCTGCTCTTGCATCCTCATCACGGAAACACGGAGCGATCTGGAAATAACGGTCAAAACCAGAGGTCATTAACAGCTGCTTGAACTGCTGAGGTGCCTGCGGCAGCGCATAGAACTTGCCCGGATGATTTCTGGCTGGAACCAGATAATCTCTTGCACCCTCTGGGGAAGAGCAGGTTAAGATCGGAGTGGTGATTTCCATGAAATCATGGCCGATCATAGAAGCACGAAGATCAGCAACAACCTTGCTTCTTAAAACGATCTTCGACTTTACTTCTGGATTTCTCAGGTCCAGATAACGGTACTTCAGACGCACATTCTCATCTGCATCCTTAGAGTGGTTAATCTGGAACGGAAGCTCGTTGTAACGGCACTTTCCGAGAACGGTAAGCTTACTTGGAACAACTTCGATCTCACCTGTTGGAAGATTCGGGTTCTTGGAACTACGCTCTCTGACGGTTCCAACGATCTCGATCGTAGACTCATAATTAATAGAAGACAGCTGTTCCATGATGTCCTCGGTCTCTACTACGATCTGAGTAGTTCCGTAAAAATCTCTCAGAATCAAGAAACCAAGATTCTTGCTGACCTTACGGAGATTTTCATACCAGCCGACAAGCTTTACTTCCTCGCCGACATTTGCCAGTCTTAACTGACCACAATTGTGTGTACGTCCCTGCATAGGTATTATATCCTTTCTGGATCACCTGTAGATTTAGATTTTTTTCGTTACGATTATATCATTCACATTGTTTAAAGTCAATAAGACCCGTAAACTGTAGCACTACTGTTGATCATTCCATTGAGCGTTCTTCTATCGTCAGTTTAAAAAGCTGACCGGCGTGACACCCGCGCAGTATCGGAAGCATCCATTTTAAAAATATTTAAAAATAGCGATTTAAAAAAGCAGAAAAAAACAGAGACAAATCATTTACTTGATTTTGCCTCTGCCTTTTTTAATCTAATTTGTTTTATTGCATTTACTTTTATTTGTACTTATTTTACTTTTTCTTTGCAATCTTATATGTTTTTATGCCTGTGGCAAGATTTCCTTTAACGCTGCCTCAAGTGCTTCCATCTGCTCATCGGTACCGATGGTGATACGCAGATAGTTGTCAATGCCTGGCTTATTAAAGTAGCGGACAAAAATATTGCGCGCCTTTAACGCGGTAAAAATCTCTTTTGCTGGCATGCTCTTATGCGTCGCAAAGATAAAGTTCGACTGTGAATCTGGGAAAGAAAAGCCAAGCGCAGCTAACGCTTTCTTTGTCTTTTCACGGGTATCGCAGATCATTTTTACATGCTCCTCAAAGTATGCGCGATCATTGACCGCCTCTACGCCACATAGAAGTGCTGCACGACTCATTGTATACGAGTTGAACGAATATTTTACATCGTTAAGAGCCTTAATCAACTCGGCATTTCCCATCGCATAGCCGATACGCATGCCAGCCATGGAACGTGACTTGGAGAAGGTCTGAACAACAAGCAGGTTCGGATACTTCTCGATTAGTGTGCGCGCAGACGAACCATTTGCAAAGTCCACATACGCCTCATCGACAATCACAACGACTTCTGGGTTCTTCTGTAAAATCTCCTCAAATGTCTCAAGCGGCTCATACACTCCAGTCGGTGCGTTTGGATTTGGAATTACGATACCGCCGTTTTCTCTGAAATAATCCTCTTTTTTGATTGCCATCTGATCATCGAGTGCACAGGTCACATACGGAATGCGATACAGATCGGCCCACACATCATAGAAGGAATAGGTCACATCAGGAAACAGGATCGGCTTTCCCGAATTAAAGAAAGTCAAAAAGCTCATGCTCAGCACATCATCCGAACCGATTCCAACAAAGACCTGATCCTCATTTAACTCGTAATAATTAGCTAATGCCTTTACCAGACAGCCGTTTGTCGGGTCTGGATACAAACGTAACAGATCCGCGTCCATGCTCTTTAAAACGCGTGCTACACCAGGTGCAGGAGAATATGGATTCTCATTCGTGTTCAGCTTAATCACGTTTGGATTCTGTGGCTGTTCCCCCGGAACATACGGCACTACTTTTCGGATATTTTTTTCCAATGCTTCTGTCATTTTCAATTCCTCCTGCTGTCCTTATATGATGTCTTAATTTTATCTTACTTCTCTATCCTAATTTTCTGTCTTACTTTTTGTCTGCCTCTGCATTTTTCTTGCAAATTTTCTTACGATGAGCACCATAACTGCCAGTGCAATCAAACATCCCACTGCGACTCCTGAGCTGTCTATGCAGACATCTCTCACCTGTGGGGATCGTCCACCGGTAAACATCTGGTGAAACTCATCGCTCACCGCATAGAGTGTACCCGTGACCCATGCAACAAGCCAAATACGCCAAGAACAAAGCTGTGATTGCTTATCACCTTTTTTCTGTATTTGAAAACTCTTTGGTAGCCACTGATAAAATAAAAAAAGAAGCACGCCCAGAATCATATATTCTGTAAAATGCGCACCCTTGCGTACAAAAAATGTGACCATACCCCGAAAGCTGATCTGCTCGCTCTTTGCAAGGCTGTTAAAATCGGGTTTTATTACAGTAATTACTACCTTTACCACCCGCCCGCTCGTCTCTGACGACGCAGCGCCGTCCTGACTGGAGAACGCAAAAATTACGCCCATCCAAACAAGCACCAGCGCTGCCAGTAATATCACACGATATTTTCTTTTCATCATTTATTATTACTTATTCTAATTTCGTTATTCTATTTTTATCGCATCTTATTTTTACTTGTCGAGAGTTCCTACTTATCGATGTACTTTCCATTCATGACATCTAACAGATAAGCACCGTACTGGTTCTTTTTGTAGATCTCATAAACTTCCATCAGCTGATCCTTCGTGATCCAGCCGTTTAAGTAAGCAATCTCCTCCAGACAAGCAATCTTTCTGTGCTGATGAGTCTCAACGGTACGTACAAAGTTGGTAGCGTCTACTAAGGACTCATGTGTACCGGTATCCAGCCAGGTAAAGCCCTGTCCTAACAGTTCAACATTCAGCTCACCATTCTCTAAGTAGATGCGGTTCAGATCGGTGATCTCAAGCTCGCCTCTTGCGGACGGCTTTAAGTTCTTTGCATACTCAACAACACGGTTGTCGTAGAAGTACAGACCGGTTACACAGTAGTTGCTCTTCGGATGAGCTGGCTTTTCCTCGATGGAGATGGCCTTTCCGTTCTTGTCAAACTCAACGATACCAAAACGCTCCGGATCGTCTACATAGTAGCCAAATACAGTTGCGCCCACCTTGCGGTTTGCAGCTTCCTTTAATCTCTTTGTCAGACCATGTCCAGCAAAAATGTTGTCACCAAGTACCATCGCTACATTATCGTTTCCGATGAAGTCTGCACCGATAATGAATGCCTGAGCCAGTCCGTCCGGACTTGGCTGAACGGCATAGGACAGCTCGATTCCAAACTGATGACCATCACCTAACAGTGCCTCAAATCTCGGTGTATCGTCTGGTGTGGAGATGATTAAGATCTCACGGATGCCTGCATTCATCAGAACAGACAGCGGATAATAAATCATCGGCTTATCGTAAATCGGAAGCAGCTGCTTTGAAGTTACTCTGGTCAGCGGATACAGTCTTGTACCGCTTCCACCTGCTAAAATAATTCCCTTCATAATAACATAATACCTATTACCTTTCTTTTTTTGTGATGCTCTTTGAGCACGAACAACACCAATTTGTTATCGTTGCCAAAAGGGCAATTTCTAATCGAAGTATAGCATAAGCCTCAATGGTTGTAAAGAAAAAACATAGTACTTCTCTTTTCGAATTCCTTATTTTGTGCTATACTGACGGCAGTTTGAGGGATGATACTACATACATATACAGATGGATATCCCCATACAGCAAAATTTGCCAAACAACACTTGTCTTTGGCAGAATGGAGTCTTATGTTATCAATACAATCGGTTTCAAAATCCTATAAAAAACAGCAGGTTTTACAAAATGTGTCATTTGACGCTGCTCCCAGCGAATGTATCGGACTACTCGGCCCAAATGGCTGTGGAAAATCGACGCTGTTACACATTCTTTCCGGCACGGACACACCTGATGGCGGAACGATCCTTTTCAATGGAAAAGACTTATTGAAGAACTCGTCCCTGCAGGCCAGCCAGATCGGATACGTCGCACAAAACAATCCGCTCTATCCGGATATGACCACAATGGATCATCTAAAGCTCTGGTACAGTGCGACCGACTATTCGATCGAAGATGACTTGAAGGACGGCTTTCTTTCTTTATTAAAGATCGAACCATTTCTTCACAAAAAAGTAAAAGCACTCTCCGGCGGAATGCAGAAGCGTCTGAGCATCGCCTGCGCTCTTGCTTGCCGCCCGTCGCTTTTGTTGCTTGACGAGCCAGACGCTGCACTCGATCTTGTCTGCAAGGAGGATATTCGAAATTACATCCGCTGGTACTGCTCTCAGGGCAACACCGTTCTTCTCGCCACACATGACGAGGCCGATTTCGACTTATGCAGCAAATTGATTTTGTTAAAGGGCGGTCAGGCAAGAGAGCTTGCCGCTGACACACCAGTAAAGGAGATTATTGAATACTTATCATGATTTCAAATTCGAACCAGTCAAATCCGTCTACTAACTCGAATGAATTCAATCATTCGAATCCGTTCAATCATTCGAATGAGTTCGGTTCTCACAGTTCTCATTTGCGACTGTCGTACCTGAAGTTCACATGGATGCGCTGTTTTCGTCGCCTCGGAAAGCTATTATGCGGCTTGCTCTTATTGGGTGTGATCTGTGCCGCCGCAATTTATGGTCTTTCCTTTGTAAATAAAAGCGATGACACCGCAGCTGCCTCGCGCTTTAATGTCGTGTTTGTCATGCCAAAGAATGCCGGTCTGCACTACTCACTCGCGCTCGGCATGGTCTCGAACATGGAAAGTCTATCCTCGATGGTCACGATCAAGCAGACCACCTCAGAAGAGGAAGCGAGAGCCATGCTCGACTCCGGTGAGGTCAAGGCAGCTGTCATCATCCCTGAGGGCATGATTCACACGATCATGAGCGGCACCAACGATCTGCCTGCACGCATCCTCTACCCCGGCGAGCCAAGTATCGAGACAGTTATCTTTCGTCAGATCGTGGACAGCCTGTCTCAGATGGTAGCCAGCTCCCAGACTGGCGTTTATGCCTTGTATGAAATCTATGATGATTTTGGTGCGACTGAAAAGCAGCAGGACAAGGCCAACTCCCAACTAAATGACCTGTATATCAACACGGTTTTGAAACGTGACACTCTCTTTTCGGTACAAACAGTAAATGTAAATGACAACGTTGGTTCAAATAGCATCACAAACGCCGATAATACTACAAGCAGCAACAGTACCATTCATTCCACTGACCTCGTCCTCGTCGGCTACCTGTGCAGTGGTCTGGCACTTTTATTCTTGCTTTCTGGCATTAACCTGTGCTTTTTCTTTGTGGCACCAAATCGCGCTGTCCCAGCTGCGCTTATGCGCCTTGGGCTGTCGGATTCGTTCTGTGCACTAGCTGATTTCTCGGCAGCTACTATCTGCCAGTGGCTAATCTTTTTAGTCGGCTGTAGCTTGGTCGGTATTATTGGCTCCATTATGGGCATTGTCCCTTCCTTTTCGATTGGACATGCGCTCGTCTCCTGCTTTGTCTGCGCCGTCTTTTCATGTGCACTCGCATTTTTGATCTGCCGCGTCTGCCGTGGCAAACAAGCCTGCATGATCACGACCTTTGCGATCTCACTGCTTGTCATGTATGCTTCAGGCTGCCTGATTCCGTCTGCATTTCTGCCTGATATGCTGCGCCGCATCAGTGCACAGCTTCCAGGAAGCCAATTAAAAAATGTGATCTTCTGGCAATTTGGTCAGAGCATTTCTGTGTCGGACATTCTTCTCTTGTTCGTTGAAGCAATCATTTTGGTGCTTGCTGCAATCCTTATCGGCATATACAAAAAGCACAAACAGAAGACGCCTCGCAGAGAAAGGAGCACCCTATGAATTTAAAATCTCTTCGCGCATGGTTCTCATTCCTTGCACGATACACACGAAAAAAGAAATCGCTCTGGTGCTTGGCCGCCATTCTCCTGATAATTGGAATTGTTGCCGCACAGAACGCAAATCGCCACGAAATCATTCAAATCGGACTCTACTGTGAAAATCCTGATGCGATGACCGAGACGGTATTCAAGCAGCTTGAAACACTCGATGACGGACTTTATCGCTTCTATCGTTCTTCATCGCTCGACTATTTGCAGGAGGACATCTCTCTTCGCAAGGCCGAGTGTGGTTATGCATTTCCAAACGATTTAGACGCACAGATGCAAGCGGACACAGAGAACTGTATTACAGTCTACACGTCCCCTTCGACCGTTCTCACCGCTGTTGTAAATGAAGCGATCTACAATGCGATCTTTCAGGAGTACGCAAAAACCATGCTGACTGATTACATTGCCTCACACGATGTTGTCACAGGAAACACATCCAGTACACTTACCTCAGACGATCTTACACGACTCGTTGATGAGCACTATGCCTACGAAAAAGAAAACACGCCAGTCTTTCACGTTGTCTACGAGGAAATCCCAAACGACTTCTATGATGATCAGGCATTGTTTCAGATCCCGGTGCGCGGACTAGCCGTTCTTCTTATCATGTTGACTGCACTCGCCGGTGGCTCTCAATATCGCCATGACGCGAAAAAGGGGCGCTTTTTGCTTCGCCGCCCGGATGAAAAATGGTTTGTTCCATTTCTGTATAGTTATCTTCCGGCGCTCTTTCTTTCAGTCGCTGCCCTTTTCTCTCTTGTGATCAGTACCACTGCTCCACTCAATGCTTTTTTAATTGCAGAAGCAGCGCTCCTCATTGTTTTTGCCGCCCTGTGCAGTCTAATCTGCACCGCATTTACAAAGTTCGTTCGCTCATCTATCGTCTACGACGCGCTGATTCCGGTGGTGTTACTGTTTTGCCTATTATACTCCCCGGTTCTGATGGATCTGTCCGATTTTATTCCAAGGTATTCCGTACTCTCGTGGCTTGCGCCAACGAAGTGGTATTTCGCACTGTATAATCTGTTTTAATATCACTTTCGACTGGCGACTTTATTTTAACACAGTAACATTTTTTCATTTAAATCGGTCGCTGAATACACGATTCCCGCACAACTAACTCGGGTTCAATCACGATCTGGCAATCCGCAGGTGTCAATGGCTTTGCCTGCATCAGATCAAGTAACAGCTTTGCGGCCCGCTCGCCTAATTTTTCATGCGGATGTGCAATTGTTGTCAGTCCGACCTGATAATTCTCTGCAAGGAATGAATTGTCATATCCAGTCACAGACACATCCTCCGGCACACGAAGCCCAAGCTGTGCCAGCGTCTGAATCGTTTTGATTGCGATCTGATCATTGTAGCAGACTACACTGTCAAATGTCATACTCTGCGCCGCCATCGACCGAAGTCTTGCAAACGGCTTTACTGCACGGTCCTCTGTGTGAAACCAGATGATGCGATCCGGATCATAGAGCACGCCATACTCCTGCAACGCACGCACATAGCCACGATGACGCTCCATGCCTTGGCGGTCATCCGCCTTAAACATACCGAGGATCTGGCGATGACCAAGAGACAGCAAGTGTTTTGTAATCAGATAGCCGCCCTTAAAATCATCCATCATCACATATGGACGATCCTTTAGCTGCTCCATCGTCCCCTGAATAAACACATATGGGATGTGAAATTCCTCGAGTTTTTTGTACAGCGCAACATGGCGGCAGTAAATCTCACTTTTACTCGGCTCAATGATCAGGCCTTCGATATTCTTTGAAAGAAGTTCCTCCAGGCATTTTCCCTCTGCGCTGGAGGAATTTTTTGTATTCTTTAAGATGATGCTGTAACCATTGTCCGTCATCACCTGATCGATTCCCTGAATGACCGCCGGAAAAATATAGTCCGAAAGGTATGTCGTCACAACGGCAATGTTGCGCGATGTCTTCGTATGTTTGCCCATCTCCGAGCAAAACGTACCCTTGCCATGAATGGCGTAGATGTAGCCCTCGCGCTCTAAAAGCGCCAACGCCTTGCGCACCGTATGACGGCTGACCTGATACACTGCCGCCAACTCATTTTCCGACGGCATCTTATCCCCCGCCTGATACTGCGCGTCCAATATTTTCTTCTTTAATTCACTCATCAGCCTCCAGTATTTTAATTCCTGGCTGTCTGGATTTGCCATAAGCTGTTCTCCTTTTCCAATAGCTCTTCTGATTTGATTTTCTCTAGCTTACCATCTGTCCATTCGTTTTGCAACAAAAAGCACCGGAAACAATCGAAATCCTGTCTGATTCCAATCATCTCCGGTGCTCATTTTCTTTCAAATTTAATTCAGTTTTGATTCAAGATTACTTTCCCTGTGTCCAGCGCTTTCTGATCACAAATGCTGCGGCCTTTGGCTGACGCTGTCTTGTGAAGATTCCCTTCTTGTTTCCATCGATACGGCGCAGACCGAAGCTGGTCATAAAAAATGCCCCTTTCTCCGATGATTCGTTTTAACCAATTTCCTTCACTACTTTACTAATTATGGTTATTATACGAATAATCGAAGAAAAAGGCAAGATTTCAAAAATTTCCAAAAGCGGTCCGTTTTTACTGGAACTTCTCTTCTATTGTGATGGTATCAATCCGGCAGGCACTGCCTTCTTCCATCTGTGGCCACTCCTGAAGATAGATGTGATCGCCCTCATGCAGCGGATGAAGCACGGCTGTGATCTGCGTTGGGAAATCAAAGTATCCAAGGCTAAATACTGCCTTCTGACCGGTATAGAAATAGTCATTTACCTTGCGGCCATTCACATACAAATCCATGCTCTCGCATGCATAGTCAAAGGTGAGAATGCAATCGTAGCCAGCGATGCGGTCTATGCCGACAAGATGATCCGCCAGAACGCCATCTGTCTGTGCTTTGCTTTCTCTGCCGTACTGCACGCTGATCTCATAACTCTTCTCGTCACCCTTGAATGTTTCTGGCTGACCACAGCTGTTTACAAGTTTGCCTGAAAGCGCCTCTGGTGTCTGTATGGCCTGTACAAAGGAAACCGTTGTCTGTGCATTTGTATGATTCTTTGCTTGGCTTCTCCTATAGACAGTAAGCTCACCCTCACTCCCAATCTCCTCAAAATCAGCTGGCAGTACATCGGCAGAAAGCTTCGGAAAAGTACGGATGATGGTTTCTGTGCCGCCCACTACCTTGAGTGCGCCGCCTTCCTCCCATACCAAATCGTTGGCAAGTACAAGATATTCCTGGCCGTCTGCCACTTTCTCTGTTTCTTTTTCTGCCTCTGCATTCGCTAACTTTGCCTTCTTATTTCCATTTAAGGTTACCCGGGCTGCGGACAGCGCCTGTGCACGGCTAAGCATCAGCACCTTTGCCGTTGTGCCGTCCCATGTAAACTGCGGATCCTTATCACCATAGAAGATATACGTAGTTTCTGTTTCACCCGCATCTGTCTTGTAAGTCAACTTGCAAAACGGTGTTGCCAGTGCGCTCACAAGAGTGGACTTTCCTAACTTCATATTATAAGGATAGAATGCATACTCGCCTGATGCAATATTCGTTGCCGGGAAACGCACCGGTCCCTGTGCTGTCTTTCCCTCTAGAACTACACTTTCATGTGCATCCATCGCATGACGTCTCTGATAATTATTTACAAATACGTATCCATGCGTACCGTCGTGACGGGTAGACAGACGAAGCGTGTGAGAATCGCCCGGCTTTACGAACTCTGGGTCGATATCGGCCGGAAGGACTGCCAAATCCGCACCAAAATCCTGTAAGAAATACGCAAGCAGACGAATCTCACGATAGGTATCGGAGATGGTGCCGTACTGGCGAATCGGCGCATTGAAATCGTAGTTGATTTCTGGAAGATCATTTAAATAACCCGTTGCGCGGCTCTCCTGAAGGGTGGACAGCTTGCTGTCCGGATTGCTGCCGCCATGATACATATAGTAGCCAAGCAGTCCGACGCCGCTTCCCAGCTTCGTAAGAGACATCGCACCGACATCCGTTCCGGTTGCGATCGGTCGTCTATGCTGTGTTACCTGAAGACCGCCGCCAAGCTCTGCGGTCAGATACGGGAAATCGTCCTGATTGAAGGTAACCGTATCGTCTACATGATGGTCGCTTGCAATCAAAGAATCATTTCGGATATGGCTAAACACATAATTTGAGTTTGGCGCAATCTCGGTGATGCTCTGATCCCACGGTGCCTCACAGTAGCCGCCCATAACAGGGAGAAGTCCGCCTGTCACAGCGCCGCCCCAGCCAGTAGCCGTGTAGAGCGGCAGATCAAAACCGATCTCTCTTGCCATAGCTGCCAGTGTGCGCATATGCTGCTCACCCTTCTCGCCGCGATAGCCGCCGACATGACCATACTCATTTTCAATCTGGGTACCGATTACCGGGCCGCCATCCTTATACAGCAGACCTTTTGCCTGCTCGTAAACCTGCTCCCAGAGACGTCTGACATAGGCCAAATACGCAGGATCATCGCTTCGTAAATCAATCGTATCACTTTTTGCCTGAAGCCAATCTGGAAAACCGCCGTTTCTTGCCTCACCGTGAACCCATGGACCAAGGCGAAGAAATACAGAGATTCCAACCTTCTTTGCAGCCTCTAAGAAGCCCCTTAAGTTGCGGTTTCCGGTAAAGTCAAACTTTCCTTCCTCTTCCTCGTGATGAATCCAAATGATATAGACCGACGCAATCGACAGGCCACCTGCCTTCATTTTGCGTAAGGACTCTTCCCACAGCTCAGCACGGTAGCGGCTAAAATGAATCTCACCCATGACCGGAAACCAAGGCTGCCCATCCTTTGTCAGATATTTTGTTGTAAAACCATACAATGTACTCATAATACTTACCATCCTCTCTGTTTCTACTTTCTGCTGCCTTTAAAACGTCCTTCCCGCCGACTTACGAAGCAAAATCTCGTAGTCCAGCATCGTTTTTTTGTTGTAAAGTTCTCCCTTTAAGCAGTGAATCATCTGCTTTCCGATGGTGACGCCCTGCTGTCTTGCCAAAATGTTAACTGCCGTGACCGCCGGAGTAAAACAATCGAGCGTGGCACCATTATAAAGCGATGCAATTCCGATATCAAGCGGGATTCGATAGCCTTCCGCCTGAAGCCTCGACATCATTCTGCTGCAAATGACATCGTCACCGCAGATCACACACTCAATCTTTCTACTCATAACATCATGGATAATGCCATCCATCAATGCCATCCAACCAAAATTTTGCACACAAAGCTGCTGCTCGCGCGGCAAACCGTAATGGTCAATCGCCTGATAAAAGCCGTCAATACGATCATGGTTGACACGGTAGCTCGACTCACCGACAATCAATGCAAATTTTTTGTAGCCACAATCAATTAGCATTGAGGTCATGCGGCGCGCCGCCTCACAGTTGTCACTGTCTACCTGAATTACATTTTCATCGGCGCAATGTCCCGTCAGACCAACTGGAATATTTTGTTTCATCAGATAGTCAAGCGCCAGATCCTGCTCGGAGCTTCGCATCAAAATCACACCGTCCACCTTTTGATCTTCTACCAGCTGCTTGATGCCGGAATAGTCCGTTGCCGTTCCTGTTGTGATTAACACATTATAATTCTCCGAGGAAGCTGCCTCGCTGATTCCCAGAAGACACTCCTGAAAAAAGGGAATACTGGTCGTATACGCATCTGCTGGGATTACAACGCCGATATTCCCTGTTTTCACCAATTTCTTCTCTTCTTTCTCATTCTGTTCTTCCTGTTTTTCGTCTTGCTTTTGTGCCTGTTGTGCATGATTTTTGATCGTGACATTCTGCGCGGCAACATAGGCCTGAATGCGCGCTACCGTTGCTTTTCCGATTCGTCCCTTTCCGGATAACGCTCTGGACACGGTACTTTTCGACACGCCAAGTTCATTTGCGATCTCCTCTACTGTCATCTTTCTTTCCTCCTTTGCGCGTTCTCATGAAAAAGAAAAACGGGAAGGGCTGCCAGCCCTGCAGTCCTTCCCGCTTCGATCGCCGTCAGATTACTCTGCCTTTGCTGCGATGAATTCTTCCTTCTGTCTCTCTAACTCATCAAGCACATCCTGAATACCAGCACTCTCAAGTGCTGCTCGAAACTGCTCGATTGTCTCATCTACATCGTCTACAAGACCATTGATTAACGGATTGTAGTAAGTCTCGATATTTGCCTCAACTGCTGCTACCTGTGAAGCTACATTGGTGTTATCAAATGTGAAGCCTTCCAGAACGTGAGATGGCTTAATGTTTGCTTCCCACTCAGCCTTCATCTCATCATACTTATCATCCAGTGAAGTTCTGTCTTCAATGTACTCAGTTCTTGTGATGTTTGCGTTGTTCCATCCCCAGTTACAGTTGCTGCTTACACCGTATCCAGACTCGTCAATTACCTTATACTGATCATCACCAACTGCCTCCCAGTGCTTGCCCTCAATACCAAGCATTGCCAGATCATAAACCTCTGGGTTGGTGTAGAACTCATTCAGAACCATGAGTGCTCTTTCCTTCTTGTCGCTTGCTGCATTGATAGCAACACCATTGTTGATATAAGAATTTACCTTCTTTGGCTGATCGGAAACCGGGTCAACGAGTGTTACGTTCCAGTCTGGGTTCTCCTTGTTTGCCTGCTTTGCGTAGGTCAGACAGCTTCCTAAGTTCCATACCATGGATGCGGTTCTTCCAGTTAACAGACCAGTCTGTCTCTCATCACTGGAGTTTAACACATCCGAAGACCATGCGCCCATGTCTGCCAATTCCTTCATCTGCTTGCAATAATCGGCAAATCCGTCCCAGTCAAGAATGTAGTACAAATCGGTGTCCTCCGGATCCTGTGTATTATACAGAACCAGTTCGCCGCCCTTTGGAGCACCGCCTAAAGTGGAAAGTCCCTTCTCCTGGAAGTACTGATACCATGGTCCGCCAAGGCTTGCGTACATGCCATTCTCTGCACAAGTCTTATAGAAGGTCATTAAGCTGTCCCAATCCTTGATCTCGTCGATGCCGTACTCTTCCATTAAGTCGCCGCGAACCGCCAGTACATCCTGGCCAAACTCGTTTGAGTAGTTTGGAACCATGTAAATCTTGCCATCAATCTTTGCCTGATCCCATGCCATCTCTGGAACAACATCCCAGATACCAGGTGCATAGGTTTGCAGATCTTCCTCTGTCAGTTCTGCAAATCCGCCAAGGGCAACAGTCTGCTCATAGTGACACCAGCTAGAAGCGGTAAAGATCAGATCAAAGTCCTCTCCGCCGGAGAATAACAGAGAATACTTGGTATCATGCTCGCCCCAAGACAGGAAGTCAACGGATAATGTACAGTTCAACTTTTCCTCAAGAATCTCATTGATCTTTCCATATACCTCATCGAAATCTGCTGTTCTGTCACCGATTAGGTACATCTTTAATTCCATTGGCTCAGAGGTATCCACATCGGATGCCCAGATGTTGGTGGATTCTTCCTCTGCTGCTGCCGGGACTGCCATTCCTGCCATCATGCCAACTGCCATAGCTGCGCTTAACAGCTTCGCTGCGTTTTTCTTTGCTCTTCTCATAAAAATAAGCCTCCTTCATTTTGTTCGCTTTTTGCTTTTTTTGCTTTTATTTTGATTTTTTTAATTGGTTGCATTCTCATAAATTTTCATAGATTTAAATTCATAAATTGCATTTTCATAAATTGTATTTTCATAGACTGCATTTTCATTGCATTAGCCCTTTACTGCGCCGATTGTGATACCCTGTACAAAGTATCTCTGTACCAGCGGATAAGCCAGTACGATCGGTCCGGTAACAACGATCGTCAGTGCCATTTTTAAGGTCTGTGTCGGAAGGGATACAGCACTTACAACATCACCGCTTACATTTCCGTTTGCCAGCAGCTTTTTGTATGCCTCAATTCCGTTGATCTTCTGATATAAGAAGTACTGAAGCGGATACATCTCTTCCTTCTTAATATAAAGCATTGCGTTGTACCAGTCATTCCAGTAAGCCAATGCGATGAACAAGCCAACCGTTGCCAGTGCCGGCTTAATTAACGGCATAACGATCTGGAACAAGATACGATACTCGCTGCAGCCATCAATCTTTGCCGCATCAATCAGTGATTCCGGAAGTGCCATGATGTAGCTCTTCATAATCAACAGGTTGTAAACAGAGAACAGAAGCGGCAATAACAGTGCCAGATAATTGTCCTTTAATCCGAGGGTGTTGGTCATCAAAATGTAGTACGGTACCAGACCACCGGAAAACAATGTTGTAAAGTAGAAGAAGAATGAAAACTTATTTCTCCACTCAAAATCTTTTCTTGCCAGTGCATATGCGGTCATTGTCTGAAGTAAAAGTCCTACGACAGTACCAACAGCGGTCAGACCGATTGTGGTTGCATATGCTCGAAAAACGACGGACGGATCACGAAATACCGTCTTATATGCTTCCAAGGAAAAATCCTGCGGCAGAAGGCTGAAACCATTTTTGTTGATTGCTGCCTCTGAGGAAAAGGAACCCGAAACGATCATGATAAACGGAATCAGACAGAGGATTGCAATGATACCAGTAAAGGTATACGCTACAATATTCAGCGAAATGACGTCCTTGCCATGTCGGATCGTGCCAGTTTTTGTTTTTGAACTCATTGTGCGCATCCCCCTTTAGAATAATGTGTAATCCTTGTCGTACTTGCTCACCAGCCAGTTTACAAGCACGATGGTGATAAAGCACAGTACAGACTGATATAAGCCGATTGCGGCTGACATACCGAAGTCCTGACTGCTGATCAATGCTCGGAAGGTCAGCGTATCAATAACATCTGTCTTGTTGTACAGAAGGCCGTTGCTTCCAACTAAGTTGTAGAACAGATCGAAGTTACCCTTGAAGATACCACCTACAGAAAGCAGAAGCAAAATGATGGTGGTCGGCATGATCATCGGAATGGTGATCTTGCGAATTCGCTGCCATACGTTTGCACCGTCGATTGCAGCTGCTTCGTATACAGAAGTATCAATTCCCATGATTGCTGCCAGATACATAACAGAGCCATATCCGATGTTCTTCCAAACATTAAAGAAGACAAGGATGAATGGCCAGTAGTCTGGCTTTGTGTAGAAGGAAATCTTCTTGCCGCCTGCGGAGGTGATCAGACGATTCATAAATCCATAGTCGGAACTGAAAATGTTGAAGGCCATAACGCCTACGATAACCCATGAAATAAAATATGGAAGGAACATGAGTGACTGGGTGATCTTGCGGTAATGCTTGTTGTGAATCTCCGTTAAGAAGATTGCAACTGCGATCTGCATGATCGTGTTTACCGCAATAAATACGAGGTTGTATAGTACCGTATTTTTTGTTACCAGCCATGCCTGACCGGATTTGAAGAAGAAATCAAAGTTCTTAAATCCGTTCCATGCACTTCCCCAGATACCACCTGCGTAGGTGTACTTCTTAAATGCCAGAACAACACCTGCCATTGGGTAATACGCAAAAATCAATGTGTAGATTACCGCAGGTGCCAGCATGATCAGAAACTGACGATACCGGTACACTTTTTTGAAAAAGGCCTTCGGGCCTCTTGGTTTTTTCACCACTTCGTTGCTCATTGCTTTCCATCCCTTTCTGTTGCACACTTTGTTGCGCTTTTCTTCCATCCTTGCATCAGCATTTTTACCAATGTTTTGTGATAGTTATATTATACTTTTAAACTATTTTACCGTCAATTTTCATCTTGCATAAGATGCAACGTTTATTTCATGCTTTTTTCACAATTATTTTATATTTTAGTGCGCAACTTTGTTATTTTTCCGTTGCGCAAGTATGCGTATGTTGCATTTTTCCTGTTTTTATTACCTCCCCCGATACTCGCCTGGTGTGCAATGCATATACCGGCGAAATGTCCGGTTGAAATAGCTGATATTATTGTAGCCGCACTCCAGCGCAATGTCGCTAATGGGTGCGGTTCCTTCTTTTAAGCGGTCGCACGCCACTCCGATGCGATAATAATTCAGGTATTCAATCGCCGTCATGCGAATCTGCGATTTAAAAAAACGGCAAAACTGCCCTTCGCTCATGTGAAACTGCTCTGCCAATCCGCTAAGCGTCAAATTCTGCGCATAATTTCCCTGTATGTACTGCAAAATCTGCTTGATCAAAAGTACCTTTTCATCATCTTTTTTCTTTAGCGAAAAGGCGGTCGATTCAGAATCGCGGCACAGATAATGCCAGATGCGAAGCAAATCCGATTTGATCAGCAATTCATTTTCCTCCATGTTTTGCGCACAAAGCGTATGAATCTCCTCTAATGGGGTGTGAATACTTTCCCAGATTGGATCCTCCCTTCGGAAATGATCCCGAAAAATCAGTTCGCCATTTGCCTGACGACTGATGTATTTTTGCTGAATATCGTCGTTTCCGTAGCTGCTTAGCAGTTCACGTCCAAAGTCAA
>CAVCXB010000030.1:0-27192 GCA_963605535.1 Wujia chipingensis | reverse complement strand
CCGAGGTTGTTGACAAATCACGATAATCGCGAACTACTCCCTCACGGAATATCATCTTCAGTTTTTTATTGTTAACGCTGATTACTATAGCATATCCCGTAAGTTAAAGTCAATCCCTAATTTGTCTTCACTTTTAAGTAATTGACTGCCATCCTTCTGGCAGATACTTCTTTGTGTTGGTGATCATACTCCGAAGCAGCTTGTCTGCATCGTCCCTGCTGCAAGTAACAAGTGAATCGCGGCGGAATGCGCGAAACATAACATCATAATCACAGGTGAGCGCAGCCTGTAAAACATCCTCGTGATTCATAACATGAGGCAACATCAGCTGGCGAATCTCCTCTGTCAGATTTCCAGCAAATACAGGGGCAATGCTGTCTTTTGAGAAGACTGCATTTGTCTCTACAACTGCAGATGTTGGAAGGTTCGGAATCTGTCCTGCTGTGTTCGGAATGTTGACATTGCTGATCACGCGGGTCAGTCCGCACAGTGCTTTGATTAACAGAATTCCTTCCTCACCGGATGGCTTCAGATCAACCTTTTCCTCTCCAGATACAAGCTTTTTGCTCTTCTCAAGACGACGCTTCAAGTCTTCTTTTCTCCATGCAACAGTTGTCAAACCAAATTTCCATGACGTAACCGTCTCTGGATCTTTTAAATAAATTGGCGGCATAAACTCAGCCAGATGACGATCTCCCGCTGCCGCAATCCATCCATATTTTTGAAACAGATCGAATTTTACACGATGTGCGCAGGCAAAGGTCGAGTTCATCCAATTCTTATCAGCCTCCTCAAATCCCTCCTCGAAATGTTTTTCAATAAATTTGCGATATACTGGAAACAGATCAATTCCCTTGTAGGATGCGCGGTCAAACCATGTGAAATGATTCAAGCCGAGCACATTTACCATAATCTCATCACGGCGGATATCGGTTAAGCCAAGCTCTTTCTCTGCAATCTTCGCCAGAATGGTCTGCGTACCAAACACCTCATGACAGCAGCCAAACGCCTTGATCTGCGGAAATACATGATATAAGGTCTTTACGCACAGAGACATTGGATTCGTATAATTGATCACCCATGCCTGCGGTGCATAATCACGAATCGCCTCTGCAATCTCGACAAACATTGGTATTGTACGAAGCGCACGCACCATTCCACCCGGACCTGCTGTATCACCGACCGACTGATAAATGCCATATTTTTCTGGCTCATGCACATCGGATTCCATCTCGTCAAAGGTACCGGGCAAAATCGAAATGACAACAAAATCACAGCCGGTAAGTGCCTCTGCCAATGTGTCTACGACAATATAGTTCCACTTACCAACTGCCTCTGGTCGGGCCGAAATGCCATTTCCGATGATCTCATTGGCCTTTGCTGCCTCCTTATCAATATCATACAAAACGATGGTTCCACCAAGCGCCGGCTCCAATGCCAGATCGCGCATGAAGGTCCATGCCCATCCTCTTGAGCCACCTCCAATATAGGCGATGCGAAGATCTTTTACTGCGTTGTCTTTGTAAATCATAATTTTTCCTTCCTTTCCTACTCTTATTATCGTATCTTGGGCTTTTCCCTTGCCAACTGTTCTTGTACTTGCTATTATAAAGGTAACTTTGATTCTTTTCTTGCTGTTTTTTGGCTTTTCTATACCAAAATACAACAATATTGACTTTGCATACTCGATACAAGCGAATGCAGAAAGGACATTTTTTCTTATGCCTAATGAACAAAATTCAGCTGTCATTTTTCCGCCATCCCCCTATGGGATTTATTTTGACTTAAAAACAGACCATTTTCAACTTGAAGAAGCGACGCGCAGCGGCTCCTTCGACATGAAATACCGCCACTATCACTCTACCTATGAAATCTACTATCTTTTAGAGGGCAATCGCTATCATTTTATTGACCGCAATATTTTCTTTGTTCAGCCCGGAAGCCTCGTCTTCATTGCAAAAAACAGAATTCACAAAACCTCTCCTGCGGAACAACATTTTCATCGCCGCTTTTTAATTGAAATTGAAGAATCCGTCATGGAACAGTGGTTTACAGAAATGGCTGGCGGACGTCTCTGCTCTCTTTTCACCGATGAGATGAGCATTCTTACGCTCACGGCTGACCAACAAGCCATTTTAAATGCGAAGCTCGATGCGATCAAACAGGAAGCCACCCAAAAGAAAGACTCCTATGAGGAAATGATTGAATATCTTCTTCGTGAGATTTTATTATTTTCCTTTCGTATCAAATCGGAGAACAACGCTGCCCATGCACACATGTCTTCTCCAAACCTGATCGGCCCGGAGACGGAAAAGATCCGCACAGTCAACCGTGTTGCCGGTTATCTGGCGGATCATTATCAGGAGAACAGCTCGCTTGATGAGCTTGCCTCACGTTTCTTTACAAATAAATTTTATTTAACGCGCATTTTTAAGCAGGTGACAGGCTTTACAATACGAGAATATCTGCATATTCAGCGTGTCCAAAAAGCGCAGGAATTTCTTCGCACAAGCTTGCTTCCCATCACGGAAATTGCGATGATGGTTGGATTTGAAAATGTCAGCTATTTTGAAAAGATTTTTCGTCGCTACTGCATGCAGTCACCAAGAGAATATCGCGTATCACAAAAAGCGAAATTACCAGAATCTCATTGAACTACATTCGCTTTGCAGGCTGCCAGTCAATGTCCACTGGCGGCCATTCTTTTTTATTCGTTATATAAATGCGATCAATTCTAAGGCATGATTTTTTTCCATATACAGACAAAATATGCTCTCCTCTCGTGATATCGAATGAAGCAACCGCTCTCCAATGCCATCGCTGTTTCATGCTATATGTGAAAAATCCCCCGTTTTGCTGACGGATCTCATCATTCAGATCCTGACCATCCAATGATAACGCACACAGATCCGTATCGGTATCATCAAATTTCATCAACATCCAAAGTGTATACGTTCCACTATGACAAATCTGAATTCGATAATGCATACCCGGTGCCTCTTTTCTATCTTTCCAAAAAAGTCCATACGGTTCAATCATCATCGCCAATCCTGTTTTTCCATCGGTTTCAGCCTGTGTATGCTCCCAGAAAATCGGCTTGTGGTTTTCATCCATTCCTGCCGTAAGGAATGCATTCTGTGAATTTTCAAGTGCATATTCTGCTTCAATCGCTAGAATTCCATCCTGCTCATAAAAACAACCTTTTCCGAATAATGCAATAACATCTTTGCTTCCATCTTCATCAACACTATACTTTGCTGATGCAAGCCTATCCATTCTTTGATCACTTACTGTATACAACCATTCACCTTTCCAAAAATCAAGATCTGCATACAACATTGGTAGAAGCAGTGTTTCCTCGGATGGATCTCCATATTCTTTATCCCAACTTGTTTTTTGAGTTTCTTTAGATAAACCTACTTTTTCTTCCTGTTTCCATGACTCGCCATCAAAAAACGGACTTACAGCAGGTCCCATGTTACTTTCTACTTTTTGTTTTGTATAAATCACTATTTTTGAAAACGTAAAGTATGTGTCAGATGAAGCTGCATGCAAGGTATGCAATCCCGAATGAACATCTTTCAATATTCCTGTCAGAATTTCTCCATCGTTCATGACTGCTTTTTTCCAGCTGCCTTTCCATTCATCTGTTGTCTCTGACATAAGCACAACTGGTTCATTTTCATCCAACCAAATTAAGATCTTGATTGCCCCACCTGGACGCAGTGTAAGAAAACGATACAACTCAAAAAGAAAATCTCCACTGTGTTCCATAAAAATGAGATAATCAAGTGTATTTTTCTTTTGAATGCCTTCCTCATTCTCTACGCTGGAAAGCTCCATTGCATTTCCACATTCCCGACCCAAATCCTGAATTTGTCTCCAGCATATTCCTTCATCATTCTCTTGCTTCTGATATCCATCTGCCGGAATACACAAATACCCATCTGCCTCCGCATAATATTCCTTGTTCTGAGGATAATTTACCTGCAAAATTGTCTGGACTGAAATTTGATAATGCTCACCATTTTCTCCAGTAATCTGAATCACTGCTTCCTTTTCCTCTTTAAAACAGTTTTCCTTATATTCTGGCGCAATGCATACCTCTAATGACTTTTCCTGTGCAGCCGTTCCTGTTTTATCTGTAACCAACAGCCACTGAGGATGCTCTACGTTGTATCTAACGTCTCCTTTTCCTTTATTAAAAAGAAGAATTTCATAGTTGCTTCTTCCATGCGCATGAAACTGAATTTTTCCTGGACAAAATACACCAAGCTGTGCCTTTCCAATTTTCAAAGCTGGTTTTCCAGCTGGAAAAAGAGCCGTTGGCGGTGGTGAAAAACTTTCTGGTGTTAAAATTCCACTCCATTTTCCACCTTTCATTACATAATTATAGTAATAAAGCATCATCTGTTTTTTCTTGTCCATCTCGCGCATTTTCTTTATACATGCATCAGCACCTTGCATAGCACCTAATTTCCACAAAAGCCTGCTTCGATCCGCATAATAAAAGGATGCATTAATAAAATATGATGCCTGAATTTTCATCAGAAAAAGCTGGAAAAATGCCGTTTTCTCCTCATCAGATAGTTGTTCATAAATTTTTTCTGCTTCTATTTTACACGTTTTCAAACAATCCAAACGCCATTTTGCCTCATTTCCATAAGCTGTCTGCGAATATTTCTCAGACATTAAATGCTCTGGCTTACAAATATTATTCAACTGTGCGAAATTATGATAAATTATAGAAGCCTGTTCTCCACATCTATTTGAAAAATTGTCATTGATCCACTCCGCAACAAACAATCTGGTATCTTTTGTAAGCGCCATTTTCCTATTCGCTTCCCAACCGTATCCTAAGAAATATTCAATATCCATCTCGAGTGGCTTTAATGCACCTACATTAAGTACCCACATTTTTTGAATGCCCGATTCCCAACATTTTTTCAATTCATTTCCTGTATGTGCAAGTGGGATCGAATTAAAAAACAGATAACTCATTCCTGGATGCGCCCAATAAGAAGCATGATAATATAAACCATTTCCACCAGAGCGTTTTCTCTCCTTTTGATTTGGATATCTGCGCATATAGCCAAAATTATCATCTACCCAAATTAATGTAATATCTTCCGGCACTTCTAATCCGCCATCATACAGATCCAATACTTCTTTATACGGTATAAATGTCTGTACTGCCTGTGCCCCGCGCTCTTCTCCCAATACTTCTTTGAGAATCTGTCTTTGATCGGATATTACCTGACCAAGTAATTCTATTTTCTTTTCTTTTTTCTGTTGCTCTGTCAGTGTTTCATCCTGTTCAATGCACTTTGTCACAAATCCCGAATCATGAATTCCTCTCATTCCAACCGTATAGCAAACCTCATAATCTCGATTTGTTTCTACACTCTCCCTCCAATACTCGTGAATTTGCTCTCGATTTCTGCCTTCTATTGAATAATCATAGACAGTATCGTTATATCCCTTCTTTTGAAGCCACGGCTTCCATTCATTCTGGTTACTCCTAAGAAGCATATCACAGTGTGATGTTCCTACAACAATTCCCATACGTTCTGCAAGCCTTGCATTCTCTGGATTTTCATTAAAACAATTTACATGCATTGCTGGCCAAATATAATTGCCCTTTAAACGCAGCAACAATTCATAGATTTTTTCATACGTACAAGGGCCAATCGTTTCATCAACTGTATGTACTTTCGCCCATGCCTCTAATTCTTCCTCATCGTTCAAAAAAATTCCTCTGTATTGTACATCTGGCCAATCTACTTTTTCATAATTTATCGAAAGTTCAAAAAAAGCTTTTTTTCGTATCGGCACATCCGCCCAAAAATACCATGGTGATACTCCAATCTGTCTGCATAAGTCATAGATTCCAAAAATAGTTCCTCTTCTGTCTGCACCCACGATATATAAGGTATTGCCAATCATTTTATGAACATACGCCTCCCAGCGAAATCTCCCTTCGGTTTTCTTTATTTTTTCGATCGAAAGCTGAAGTTCTTTCGGAGATGTACTGCATAGTTCCGATACTAGCAAAGTAGCAATCACAATTCTTGAACGTTCATGCTTAACTTGAATGTCAAATTTGCTGCATCTTGTCACCTTACATGGACACACTTTTTGCATATCCTGAATTAAATTATTGATCGCAATCTTTACCGCACTATTTTCCTGTTCACTGTATAGAACTTCCGTTTCCATTCCTTTTTCAAATACCCGAACCATGGTCTTACACATGTTTTCTCTGTCTCCTTCCTCTTCTCATCCCTTGACAGCTCCAATCATAACGCCCTTTTCAAAGTATTTCTGAATAAATGGATAGATGCATAGCACCGGAATCGTGGATACAATAATGACAGCAAATTTAATTTGATCTGCAAACTGCTGTGCATAACTTCCCTCTCCCGCTCCTGTCGTTCCTGCCATTGCCTGATTGGAAAGTAAAATATTTCGAAGTATTGTCTGTAATGGCTGGTATGCATCCTTATTCAGATACAGCAAAGCCGTAAAAAAGTCATTCCAATGTCCAACTGCATAATACAATGTGATAACCGACACAACCGCTTTTGATAATGGAAGAACGATTTGACCAAAATAGCGAAAATGAGAGCATCCATCCAACTCAGCGGCTTCCTGTAATTCCTTTGGAATCGAATTTTCAAAAAATGTTCTCGTAATAATAAGATTATATACACTCAATGCACCCATGACAATCATAACCAATGAGGTATTGGTTAAATGAAGTGTCTTAACAAGCATATACGTTGGAACCATACCCCCACTAAAATACATGGTAATTACAAACATTGTCATAATCACCTTTCTTCCGCTAAATTTAGGCTGTGCCAACACATACGCTGCTGGAAGTGTAACCGCCAGATTTAGCATGGTTCCTGCCACTGTATACAAAATTGTGTTACGATATCCAGTCCATAAATCTGCGCGTTCCAAAATCTTTTGATATCCATAAAAGCTGATATCTCTTGGAATTATTGTAACAAGTCCTTGATTTACCATATTGGAATTGCTGACAGATGCAATAATAATAAAATAAATCGGATATACTGCCATAACAAGTGCACCAAGTGCAATTATCATACTGCATATATAAAAAACACGATCGGATATACCCATTCTTTTTATTTTGCTCATAATTCTCCTCCTACATCAGACTGATATCTGCTGCTTTTTTCGCTACTGAATTTGCCAACATCAAAAATGCGAAATTAATCACAGTATTAAATAATCCAACCGCCGATCCAAAACTAAACTGTCCGGACTGGACACCTACATTAAACACATAAGTTGAAATGACTTCAGAAACAGAAAGATTTAAGTCATTCTGCATTAAAAATACTTTTTCAAATCCAACACTAAGCACTCTTCCCATATTCATAATCAACAAAATTACAATCGTTGGCACCAAAGCAGGAAGTTCCAGATGAATCATCTGATGCCACCTGTCTGCTCCATCAATTTTTGCCGCATCATAAAGTTCTCCATCTACCGAAGATAATGCCGCAATAAAAATAATACTATTCCAACCTGCTGACTGCCAGATTCCAGAAATTACATATACTGGAACAAATGCGCTAGGTGAACCCAATAGATTAACAGATTCTGATACCAAATGCATTTTTTTCAATAATCCACTCACAACTCCCGTTGATGGAGATAATAAAATTTGCAGCATTGCAACTAATACAACCGTTGAAATAAAATATGGCATATATACTGCAGTCTGGATAACTCTTTTTAATTTTTTCTGTCTTAAGGAATTTATGATCAATGCCAGAAAAATTGGTGCTGGAAAGCCACATATCAAAGAAAAAAATGAAATTACAAATGTATTGCGCAGCGTAGGCCAAAACATAGGACTTGAAAAATACTGTATAAAATATTTAAATCCTACCCAATCGCCTCCAGTCAATCCTTTAGAAAAATCATACTTGCGAAAAGCCAACTGTATTCCATACATAGGTCCATAACAAAATATTATAATATAAGCCAATGCCGGCAGAATCATAATCCATAACTGCCATTCTTTTTTTAATACCGATACTATTTTTCCCATCCGCTTGTCTCCTTTAACCAATACGAGCCGGGAAAAGCCCGTTGACTGTTTCCCGGCTCTGTATCCATCTTCTTACTTCACAGATTCTGTATACTTATCATATGCTTGCTGCCTAATTTCAAGATTCTGTGTCAATCCAATCTTATAAATTGAGTCTACATAATCTTCCCACTCTGCTTCAATATCTCTGCTGGAATCGGTAAGCCATGCTGCATATGTTTGTTTTACAATATTATCAATATTAACCTGATTCATTGCGAGCGTCGCATTATCATCTATACTATAGGAAATAAACTTTGCCGGATATGTATCACATGTCTCTTCCATTCTGGCAAGTGTTCCCGCAAGCGGTTCTCTTTCCTTAAGTACACGTACCATATCCTCTCCCATTGTCAGACGATCCTTCATATCATCTGGAATGTAATATGGACTATAATCAGCAAAAGAATTTGTCCACTTCCATGTACCTGGATCAATGCTGGAATCTGCCGGAGGAAGAACTTCGTAAGTTCCATCACCATTGTCCTTCATGCACTGATCAATCTCATTCATTCCTCCAAATAGCACCTGTAAGCTTGTCTTTTCCTCATAGAACGAATCAATAAATGCAACTGCTTCATCTTTATTCTTGCACATTGAACTTAATGCTACCGTTGCCGCATTTACTGAATTGTTATCCTTATAATAACCCCAATATACCGTATCTTCATCTGAATCTGCATGTGGTTTCAGTGCTGGAAGTGGTATATACTGATCCGCTACTTCTGTTCCAAAGCGATCTCCGCTTTCCCATCCTAATGTAACACCAACCTTAGCAGTGGTACCTTCACCACGTGCAAGAGACTGGAACTTCGAATAATCCTGTGTAATGACTTCCTCATTAATCAGACCCTCACCATAGAGCTTCTGAAGCCATTCCATGAATTCCTTATATTCTTCCGTAACTCGATAGTTCTTGACCTCTCCATCTTCAACATAGTAACCATCACTCTCATTCATTAACGGTACACCGAAGCATGCTAACAAAAATGTCGGGAATCCATTGAAATCAAATGGTATTTCATCCGTGGTATCGCCATTTCCATTCGGATCACCTTCTTTAAATGCAATCATAACCTCTTCCAGCTCGTCCATTGTTGTCGGGACTTCCAGTCCAAGATTATCAAGCCATGTCTGGTTAATATACAGGACTCTGTTTGTAGTCGGCCATATGCTTCTGTAATTCGGAATACCATAAATTGCTCCGCTCTCATCCGTACTGAGTGCTCTAAGTTCCGGATGATCCTCAAACATTTTTGCTACATTCGGCATCTGTCCATCGTCAATATAAGGTGCCAGATCCTCAAATAAACCATTGTAGGTTGCAAAGTCACTGGTTGTTGTCGCCTTAAAAAGAATATCCGGAATATCACCTCCGGCAAACATCACGCTCTTTTTCTGATCCCAGTCTGCCGTAATCTGCTGCCACTCTACAGATACACCATTTTGTGTCTCAAGTTCTGTCAGCCATTCCATCTCATTTACATCTTTCGTTAGGCTATGTTTTGAAATCAGCGCTGTGAGTTCTACCGTCTCCTCATTTTCCTGCGCAAATACTGCCGTCTGAGAACCTACTGCCATACAGCATGCAAGCATCATAGATAACCACTGTTTTCTTTTCATTAGAATCTCCTTTCTGTATCTCATGGTTTGTTTCGTTTTCCGGTAACGATATCGTTGTGACTACATTATATGAGATTCTTTATTCCAAGGAAATTGCTTTCATTTTGTTTTATGTGTCATTTTTTTGGAAAATGAGCCCGATAATTGGTCGGAGTATCCCCATTTTCCTCTTTAAACACCTTTGCAAATCTTCTTGCATCCTCAAAACCAACTCGCTGTGCTATTTCATTTATATTCAAATCGGTCTTTTCCAAAAGCTTTTTACTTTTTTCAATTCTTATCTTTCGAAGATATGTACTAAAATTATCTCCCGTATACTCTTTAAATGTAGATGAAAACATAGAATAATTCATTGACACATAATTCGATATTTCTGCCATATCAATTGCCTTTCCGTAATTTTTATGAATATATTCTAAGGCTGTTTCCATCTTATTTCTGCTTGCTCTAGTCAGTGATGCATTTCCCCGATCAAAGCCGTCCTCATTTGTGTTGCCTTTTTCTTTAAAAATGTTCTCCGCATTCCAAAGTACTTTTGCTAGTTCTTCCCGATCTACTGGTTTTAACAAATAATTTAATGCATGATGCTGCATCATCCCTCTGGCATATTCAAATTCGGCATAACCACTTATCGCAATAATTACTGGTTGTTTTTCTTTTTCTACATTATTTTCAATCCACTCAGCCAACTCTAATCCCCCCATAATTGGCATTTTTATATCCGTTAATACAAGGTCATATGTTTCTTCCTTTAGGCATTCTACTGCCTCTTTTCCATTGCGGCATTCTGTAATCTTTTTGTATGGGACTCCACTATTTTCGATCATTACATAAATGCCATATCGAATCATTTTTTCGTCTTCTACTAACAATATTGATCTCATAATTCCCCCTATTTCTGTGCTGGTATTTTCAACACAACCTTTGTATAACAATGTTCCTTTGAATATACCTCAATTCCATATTCACTTCCATACATCAACTGAATACGCTCGTGAATATTGTGGAGACCAATTCCATTTGTTGAATGTTCACCTCCACCACCAAATAATACCGTATCGCGTACATTCTGCAACGCTGTTTCATCCATACCTTTTCCCATATCGGTCATTTCGATATAAGCAACCTTTTCTTTTCTGTAAACCTTTAAATAAATTGTGGTATCTTCTGCTAACTCATCTAAACCATGAACAATTGAGTTCTCTGCAATTGGTTGAAGAATAATCTTGGGTACCTTCAAAGTTCTGCCTTCTTCTGTTACATTCTCACTCAAAGTAATATAATAATCATATCGGATATTGCATAATTTCAGATAGTTTTCTAGATACGCAATCTCCTCTTGAAGCAGTACATAATGACTATCCACTTTCAAATTATAGCGAAACATTCTTGCCAGCGCCAAAAGCGCATCGGATACATTATAGATTCCCTTCACCTCTGCCATCATTCGAATTGATTCAAGCACATTATATAAAAAGTGAGAATTAATCTGTTTTTCAAGACTCCTTATCTGAACCTCCTTAACCATAACCTCCCTGCGCACAGCTGTATCCATCAATTCTGTTACCTTGCACAGCATTTTATTATACTCAATCGCCATATCGTTTACTTCAACTTGATTAAGTGTAGGAATCCGAACTTCCAGATTTCCTTTTTCTACTTCTTTTATGCAGCTTGAAAACACATCAAAATCCTTCAGTAGTCTCCTCACAATTCTGCTTATTACAAGGTACAAAATTAATACAATCAATGCTTCGAGCACAATCAGTCCAAATAATTCTATAAACATTTTTTGATACTGTTTTTTCATGGATAATAATTCCACAACGTATACATTTGCACGTGGATTCTTTACTGCCGTCAATAATGTCGGTTCTCCATTCCAAAGACACTTACATACGTATCTTTCCTGATCCTCTTCAAAAAAAGAGTCTGTTTTTGCAATTTTCTCTAATTCACTTCCAGTGACATCGGCATATTTTCCATTTGAAGCGACTCCATAAAGTGTCCCATTTTCATCCATCATAAAAATATCACTATTTTTATTCGTCTTATACAACTCTGATAATAACATTCTCATAGGAATAACAATTTCAAATATACCAGTTATATCATTGCTGATTTTTACAGGTATAACGTAAGATGCCATATTTTTTTCAGAAAAGTAATCGGAATATCCAATTCTTACTGCCTGATCCAACGAATTCCAATACCATTTTCCGCCATATTCGATTTCATTGCGTTCTGCATACCAGGCACTCTTCGCTGCCCTTTCCATCGAATATAAATACCTTGAATATTCATGAAGTCCTTCGTACTCCAAATGAAGCCTCGCTGCCTGAACCTGACTGATACTTGTAATAATTTTAAGTGTTGACAATGTTCTATCCTGAAAAAGATACCTATTATACTCACCAAGCTGATCATTAATTGCCGCCTGCCCCACTTCTGTTGTAAAAGTTGTATCTGCCCAGATGCTTCTTGCCATAAGTTCAATCATGCTCATCTCGGATTCCATTGCTTCAACCTGTGCCTGCAATTCATCTTCTGTATCCTGAATCACACTTCCAACTCGATTCTGATACAAAAAATAAAAGGACAACATTGCGACTAACATAAGCGGAACCAGTGCGAACAAAAAAATTGCTTTTCGAATCTGCTGATGTAAGGTCTGCTTTTTTTCTTTCTTCATTTTTTCCTTTTTCATATTCCTCCACTGTTCCTTCTTATGTTTTTTTACTTTCCTTGATTTCTTTCCTATTTTATTTGTTTATTCTCCATCTACCCGCTGCATCATCTGCCTTCGGATGTGGATGCAGTACGGAGCCTGCCATCCAAGCATGACAATCCAACCTGCGACGCATGCCCAGCCGACACCGACAAGACCAAACACTGCAACAAACAACACATCCAATCCACCATTTAAGACGGATGACAGCACCAGAAAATAGACTGGTGTTTTGGCATCTCCGATGCTTCGAAGTGATGCCGCATAAATATTATACAGACAGTTGACATACTCCCACGATTAAAACCGTAGGATTCCTTAGATAATTCCGGTAGCATTATACAATCATATAGATTGAATTATAGCCACTGTGTTCAGGATTTCATGCGTCGTGCATTACTTTCTCAGCAAAAGACTTATGCCGAAACCTTATGTATACTCTTAAAATCCAAAGCATTGTCTCATTGATAATCTACTTTCTTTCATTTTCCGAATCAACTGATCCTGCATATCTGCAAAATGCTCAAATTCATACTCACATTTCTCTCTGTCTGGATGTTGAAAGTCCAAATCTGCATTTCGGATTAAAAATGCAGAATACAAATCTCTTTGTACCATTCGATTTCCTATTTTTTTCTCCCTTTGTGACAACGGAATCTTCTCATAGGTATCTGTTACATGATTATACTGGCTTGCCTTAAATTCCTTTGTATCCACTTCTGCATAGACACCTCCGGCTGCCTCCACTTTTCTTTTTAATTCAAGCAGAAATCGTGCAAGTGCTCGGCGGTTGATGGAACCGCCAAATCGCTTTTTGCGCTTATATTTCTGAATTACCTTTACCGTGCCATTTTTCTGCTTGACTTCTGTTTTCGTTTCCTGTCGTTTTGTTTCCTTTGCACGCTTCTGAAGTGCCTGGAAGTTCATCTTTTCTACAGGAAAATACTTTGCATTCGATAACAGCTTATTACATAACTCTCTATGACTTCCAATGATATAGGCTTGTTTTTTTCGATGCAATGTTTTGAATAGTCGACGCATTTTTATATAGTTTTTTGAATACTTCCATGCCTCATGATTGGAACGTTTGACTGTCCCATCTTCGTTATATTTATTCGGATTGCTGATTCTTCTGGAGCGTTCCATACTTTGTGAAATCTTTTGAATTCCTTTCTCATATTGGATTGCATTCGGGGCAAGCTCTTCCAATATACAGGTATCTTCCGAAACACCGGCTATTGTTGAAACACCCGGATCAATTCCCATCACAGATTCCCCTGTTGAAACTCTTGTCGGTGCATCTCCACTTACAACAATCTCTACATAGTAGCGCCATCCGCTCGAAAACATAAGCCGTTTTATATTACAATAGCGAATATTTCCTTTCAATGATTCCCATACATAACGAAGGCTGGCTTCCGATTTTGGAAGATAACATTTTAAAGCCAGTCCAATCCAGTTAACCTGCATCGCATCTCGATCAAATTTGGCACCATTTTTATTGGATTTTCCACCAATCGTATCAAAGTCCATCATTTTCTTGAAATGAAGCCCTTTTCCATTTCCAAACAAACACTTCTCCACACCACACCATACCATACCCGGTCTGCTTCTACCTGTACCTGCTGGGATGAAAGAAGTTTTGAAAACTGTTTTCCACATACCTTTAGATAACATTCCAGAGAAGCTTTTGACAATCCCAGTTCGATGCGACGATCATCCAGCTGCTTTGCTAACTCTTTCTTTTGAGATTTCTCTTTTTTTGACAGTGTTTCTTTCTTTAACAGTTCGTTGTACGACAGCTTTAATTCTGCATAACGTTTATCATGCTGAAGTCGAATCATGCATTTACGGGCATGTTTTACGCATACATTATGCAAATGCGCCAGTGCCCGAAAACGACGGTCGATTTCATAGCGTTCATATTTTGATGGTTTTAATAAAAGCTGTACCGTATGCATGTATGCCCTCCTTTGTTTGCAAATGCGAATATATGTTCCTTACTGTTATAGACAGTATAGCATACAATACCTCAAAATACAAACAGAAAATGGACAGTTGCCTGTACAACAGTTCGACAAAATTCGACATCATTGTCCGATAATTACAAAAAACTTCTTGGTTCTCATCCCACGGTTAAAACCGTGGGCTTTCCCACCCAATTTTTGTAAAACTCACTCAAAACGTTCAATCTTACAGCTATGCTCTTTTGTTTTCTTATCATAATTGATTCCAATCAAAAGAATCTGACCCGTATATTGCAAAAGTGACTGCGGATATTGTTTTTCTTTTATCTGATTCAGCGCAGTCTGTGCATTCTTATTCCATTTCAATTCTGCTACCAATGCTGGATACTCATTTGCATATTCTTTCTTCGGAATAAATACAAAGTCTGCAAAACCGCGTCCCGTTGGCAATTCTCGGATTGGCTTAAAATAATATTGCATCGCACTTAAATAGGCAATTGACAAAACACAGCTCAACGAATTTTCATTATTATATTGAATTGCAGATACATATTCGTTATGAATCTTTTCAATTTTTTTTGCCGCTGCGTCCTCATCCAAATCAAATGTTGCATCTAATAATTCCTCTGAATCCTGTAAAAACAGATTTAATTCACTCCATTTTTTTCTTCGAACTGCAAACAGCAATTCCTGACGAATTTCTTCATTTGGAATGTAAGCATATTGCATATTCTGATTGTAGGCAAGGTAGCCCAAATGCACCAACAGCGTCAACACATCATCTCTGTCCGCAAAACGAACCATATCATTCTGGAACGAGTTCACATTAATCTGCGTAGTCGCACCCGACAGCATTTCGATCACTGCGGTTTTTAACCCATCAAAATTCATATTGATAAATGGGACAATCGACTCATAGGTCCCTGTCTGTGACCAATAACTTTGAAAGCTTTTATTGATCATCACATTGACGACTGCATTCGGATTATACACATGATAGTTCCCCAATTCATATCCATCGTACCATCGTTTTACCTCTCGAAAATCTACATCAAACTGCTCGCATAATTTTTCTACTTCTTCCTGAGTAAAACCAATGTATCTTGACAGTACCCCCGGCGTAATCATCGTAAACTGCATAAAATTATTGAGGGCAGACTGCGTCTTTAACTTTTTGATTGGCAAAATTCCGGTTAGGTATGCTAGCGCGATAAACTTTGTAGGTTCGCTGCCCTTGAACATTCCACGCAAAAAATTGATATAATCCTGCTGAACAGTTTCATTGGCGGCCTCATCTCGAATCAGCACATCCCACTCATCAATTATTACAATAAATTTTATACCTGTCTGTGCATTGATACAGGACATTGCTCCATATGCGGTGCGAATACCATCTAGGGCAATCTGAGGATATACCTCTTTTAATTCCTCAATCACATGATGATTTAGGTACGATACGGTCTGTTCTGCCGACCCTGCATCCATCATGCACCACTGTATATCCAGATAAATCACATCATACTGGTTCAAATGTTTTCTGTAAGAATCACTCTCTGCAATTTCATATGAGGCAAATATAGAATCCGAATCACAACCTCTGCTGTAATATGCACAAAGCATATCAGCGGTAACAGATTTGCCAAACCGCCTCGGCCTACTGCTACAAATCAGAGCCTGTTTTGTATTAATCACATTGTTTGTGTATGCCAAAAGACCTGTTTTATCCACATAAATCTGTGAGTTTACTGCCACCTCAAATGCAGCATTTCCCGGATTGACAAACCTTCTCATGTTGCGTTACCACCTTTCTAAAAAATCGTAATATCCCGTTTTTTATTTTTGAAACCATTATTTGAGATTCTATCTCATATTTTGCCTTGTAATTTTATTTTATCAAATTTTGAATAACTCGGCAATATAAAAACGGGCAGCTTTACGCCGCCCGAATTTTGTTTTTTAATGCCAAATCAATAATTAACCATTTAATAGCACTATTTAGTCTTCTTCAAACCGAAGCTGATCAAAATGCTGTATTACCCACACGGTCATCTTTTTGTTAATTTCATACAGTTTCTGATACTGTTCTTTTTGCGAAAACCAAATCGTACACGCAAGCTGATTTACCAAAACTACATATGGAACAGCCTTCCACTCTGTTTCTGTTAACGTCACAACGCTGTCATATCCATACAAAATATTTTTGTAAATTTGGCACCACTGCTGCAACTTCTGATCATTATCCGCCTCAAAGCTTTCTGACAAAATAGCAGTTGCCGTATAGCACGGATCATAGATGCGAATATTTCGCTCTGCCAGATCAAAATCCAAAATCCCCCACTGTTCATCTGCCATGAGAATATTGGATGGATTCGGATCACGGTGGATAATCTGACGCGGCAGTTCATTATCACTACTATCGCATAGCAGCTTTAATTCATTCAGTTTTCTTTGAAGAAACAGTGCATACTCTGGAAAAAGCTCCTTTCCCTTCGGTAAAATCCATTCTGAGATATCCTTTGACAAATTAATTTCTTTTACCTGCATCTGCACATCCTTTAACGCAACGGACATCTGCCCTAAAATTTCTCCGATAAAACGTGCTCTGCTTTCCGCATTTGCTCTAGTATCGACAGTATCATCTGTATAAAAAGACTGTGCCGTCACTTCTTTTCCTTTGATGCGCTTTGTCAAGTAAAAATAAATCCCACTGTCAACTACATACTCCTCCCCTGAATTTGTTTTTACTGGCACCGCTGTCAGTAGTCCGATATCTCCCAAGGATTTCGCTAAACTGATATGATTTTGCATTTCATTAAAATCCGAAGTACATTTTAAAACAAAATCATCTCCGATAAAAAATGCATCTTCACACCGCTCACCATTTCCTTCATAAAAAATATCGGAAACCAATTCTTTTTCCAAACCCCAATGTTTTGCAATCTCGCTTACCTTTTTACGTGTCATCATACAATGCTTCCTTTCAGCCAACTTAATAGGATACGGCTTTTTCACCCGCCCTAACGCAATATACTCCGCAGGAGTACAGGAAAATTCCCGAACAAACGCCTTATAAAAACCTGCATATGTGAGAAATCCATATTTCAGTGCAATATCAATTTTCTTCTCGCCCTGACTCATCTCATAAATTCCATGTAAAAGACGACGCCTTATGATATACTGCATAACTGGCATTCCGACTTCTTCCTGAAATATATGATAATAATAAAATAATGAATAACCTGCATTTTGCGCCAATTCATTCACACGAATTTCTGAAGCCAACTCTGCCTCTATCTGGTCTAGACTGTTCTGAATACATGCACTCTTTTCCATGATGTCCTATCCTCCTGTTTCTCTTTTTTTACAGCTGCACTTGCATTGTAGCATACGTTTTTGCAAAAACATTTCCTGTGTTGCGAACAATAATAAAAAACAGCATCTGATCGTTATAAAATCATAGGGATGAAGTCCACTATAAAAAGCTTGGCTTATGCATAGATTAGATATATAATATATGCATTAAAGACTTTGGAGGCAGAAAGATGGGACGACCAAAAAGTAACAATGTTCAGATCAATATTTCAATTCCGGCTGTCTGGAAGGAGCAGCTGGAAAACCTTGCCAGAATCTATTCTGTCGAGGAAGGAAAAACAGTCACATTTCTTGAACTGATGCGTCGAGGAATACAGGAAAAATATCAGTTGGAGGATGAGAATAAGCAGTGAAGGATGAGGAGTATCACAGCAAAAATCATTGTAAATATTTGACCCAGTATCATATCATCTGGTGTCCAAAATTTCACTTTTCGACCTTGAAAAATGGATATGATGACACGCTGAAAACAATCCTGTCCGATATTTGTACTCGCTATGGATATAAAATAAAGGCGCTGGAAGTAATGCCCGATCATATTCATATTTTTGTGGATTGTCCACATACCATAGCGCCATGTGATATTGTGCGAACTTTAAAAAGTATCAGTGCGATTGAACTGTTTAAACAATACCCAGCACTCAAGCGTTTTTATGCACGCTGTGGAGTCTTATGGTCTCCAGGACATTTTATATCGACTGTTGGACATATTAGTGAAGAAACGGTTCGCAGGTATATTGATGAGCAAAAGCAGCAGGATTAACTGCAGAAAGGAGTCTTATGGCGGCCAGACAAAAGAAAGAGCTAACCGAAGAACAAAAAACATTGCGTCAATTTCATAAGAAATCAGCCCGACATGTTGTTGTATTTGAAGCGGATTTGTCTGAAAATGAAAAGCGGCAGATCTTCTCAGATGCAGATGAACTGCGCCAGTGTGGAAACAGACTCCTTGAAATCATGAAGCGAAATCTTGAACAGCTTTTGCGTACCAAACGCTATCGTGCATTACAAAGCTTGTACGGAAAGATTGCAGAAGCAATCCGTACACTTGAAACAAAAGAATCCAGAACGGATGAACAGGAACAAAAGCTTGAACAGTTGAAGGAAAAACGAAGCAGTACTGTCAAAGCGATGGCTCAGATGCAGAATCAGTATCATGTGACATGGGATTTCTGTCGAACGAAAATGATGGAATTAAAAGACCAATATAAGATTCCAAGTATTTTTGCACTGTCCCGTGCAGAAGCTATCTGGCAGGCGGTTGAGACAAACATGTACGCGAGTGGAAAGACATTGCACTTTAAGAAGCGTAGTGATCTACCAGAAATACGGGCAAAACAGTGTAATCGAGGAATTGTCATTTCACAGTCGGAATTTGGTATCCGGTTTCAGTATGGAAAACTGTCGATTCCGTGTAAATGGAACGAAAAGGATTTGTGGCTTTGCGAGGAAGCAAAAGCGATAGCGGCTTATCTGCAAGACCCAGAACGGCATGACGCGAAGGCTGTTGAGCAGCTGGCAAAAGGAACGCTCATGGATACCTACAGACCCTGCTTTGCATCTCTTGTATGCAAGAAGATTCGAGGGAAACTGCGTGTTTACGTTCACGTAACCGTTGAAGGAAAGCCCATTCGTAAGAGAAGAAAGGATGGCACTGTTCGCCATGTCTATGGAAAAGGAAAAGTAGGATGCGATATTGGCACACAGACGATTGCATATACATCCAATCACGAGGTTGGATTAGAAAATCTTGCCGAGCGAGGAAATTCAATTCGCCATATTGAACGACAGGAAACATTGATTTTGCGGGCAATGGAACGCTCACGAAGAGCAACGAATCCCCAAAACTATAATCCGGACGGAACGATACGAAAAGGTCGAAAACAATGGCAGTTTTCGAAACGCTATGGAAGGCTGCGGCAAAAGCATCAGGAGCTTTGCAGAATAGCAGCGGAAAACAGGGCATTTGCGATTAAGGAACAGGTGAATCATCTTCGTACACTTGGAGACTGCTTTGTTACCGAACCAGCGAATGCAAAGAAGCTGCAAAAGCGGGCCAATCCCGAAGTAAAAACGGATAAGAACGGTCGAATGAAACGCAAGAAACGTTTTGGAAGATCCATTAAGAATCGTTGCCCGGGCGACATGCAGGCAAAAGCAAAGCAGCTGTTTGAAACAACTGGTGGAACGTATATTGAAGTTCCAATGGAGTATCGAGCCAGCCAGTACGATCACACAGCAGATACCTACATAAAAAAGAAACTATCTCAGAGAATGTATTGTCTGTCGGATGGAACGAAAGTTCAAAGGGACTGGTATTCGTCTTATCTGCTATACTGTATTAATAACACATATACACAGATTGACAAACGAAGATGTAAACAAAAATTTAGTGCTATGTATCAAAAAGAAAAACAGATGATTGAGACAATCATCTGCTCAGGAAAAAAGATTCAAAACTCAGGCATTCGTGCCATGCAATAGATATACAAAAATGGGTATTCGACTTAGTATCCATCTGAGAGAATCAAAGCAACATCTGATCGCTCTCAGAAAACGCGAACGCTAATGTGGTCGTTGGACTGCTTGTTCGCGAGTTCTGCTGCTCCGGAACAGATGTATCTGCCAAAGTCCTTGAGATGTACGCAGGTACTAGAACTCCGCCAATGGAACCCTAGGGGCTTGCCCCTAGGTTAAGTCAGTGACTTATTTTCAATCAGATGCTGCCTCTCTATTATTTTGGTATTATTCTTTTATTATTTTTCTAACACGTTTTTCGTTTTCATTCATCTATACTTTTGCTATCTTAGTTTTCTTCGCCCATAAAGATCGATGCAAGCGGTGAGTCCTTTGGCAGAATTAATGTCTTATCGCTTCCGCTCATCGCGCTCTTAGCTGCCTCTAATGCACGGTCAAACTCATAAAATTCAGCTCGCTCTGGCGTATTATACGCATCCCCTAAGATTCGCATGTACTCGCTTTCGCCCTCTGCGATGGTGTTTGCCGCCTCTGCCTTTGCATCGGAAAGCATAATGGAAATCTCTTTGTCTGTACTGTTTCGAATTTTCTTTGCCTCAGAATCACCCTCTGCCTGATAGCTTGCAGCGATCTGATTACGCTCAGAAATCATACGCTCGTATACAGCGGCTTTGTTGTCCTCCGGCAAATCAAGCTGCTTAATCTCTGCCATTAAAATCTTCACACCATAAGAATCCATAGAATTTCCAACCTTGCTCATAATGAGTTCTTTTAACTCGCCATCTCTTGCGGCGATCACTTCGCTCTGTGTCAGTGTACTGATCGCATTCTTTGTCGCGTTAAATACGGCTGCGTCAATGCGGCTCTCAGCATTGCTGACGGAACGATTTAATGTCTTTGAGAATAATACCGGATCACTGATCTGCCACAACACATAGCTGTCTGCGATCATGGTTTTCTTATCCTTTGTGATGACATCGGATGTTGCCATATCGTATAAGAGCACTTCCTTTGGAAGCTTCTGCTCGCTGTCCACAAATGGAAACTTAAAACTTAATCCTGCCTCGGTCTTGATGCTGTCGATTTTTCCAAAACGCATAATCAATGTATATTCATTTTCTTTGGTAACAACAAGTGATGACAATCCACAGATTGCTGCCGCAAATACAACGGCTCCGATCACAATTCGTTTTGCTGTCTTTTTCATGTAATTAATTTCCTTTCCCTTCGTTCAGTATTTCATTCAATATTGGGTCCAATAATAAATCAATTTTCAGAGGCACTGCTCTGCACATTTTGCGTGTTCTGCGTGCTCTGACTCGTCTGATTGCTCTGATCACCTACCGAATTTAACTGCTCATGCAGCATCGTCGTGGTAGAATCCGTTCCATCAATAATCACGCAAAGCTGCGGCAGGATATCTTCCATTGCCTCATAAAACATTCTCTTCTTGGTAACTTCCGGGTTCTTCTCGTATTCTGCAAACTTTGCATTAAACATGGCTACCTGCGCATTGGCATCGTTGATTCGCTCCTGCTTGGTTGCCTCTGCCTCCTGTAAGATCTGGTCCGCATCGGCCTCTGCGATCGGCAGCTTTTCATTTCGATACTTATTTGCATTGTTGATGCTGGTCTCTTTTCCCTGCTTTGCAGTTTCAACTGCCTTGAATGCCTCCATGACCTCTGTTGTCGGCGGCTCGGAGTCCTGAATGGAAATGTTGACAAGCTGAAGGCCAATGTTGTAGGCTTCTAACTGTTCTGTAATCATTTCCTTGATTCGCGACTGAATCTCACCCTTGCCGGTTGTCAGCACAGAATCGACATCGTAATTGCTGATTGCGGCACGAATACAGCTCTGTGCCACATTTCGAAGAATCAGCTCTGGCTCCTTGGATGCGTACACTGCCTTTACCGGATCGGATACTCGATATTCCAGGTAAAAGTCAACATCGACGAAATTAAAATCGGATGTAATCATAATGGACTCGTCTGCAACCACATCGTTGTCCTTGTTGTATCCGATACGCAAGCTTTGAATCGTTGTGTTGACTTTTGTTACCTGCTGTACAATCGGAACCTTAAAATGAAGTCCCGGATCGGTAACGGCATGGCTGACACCAAAAGTTGTCACTACCGCCTGCTCCTGCTCGTTGATCGTATAGGTTGCATTTCCTGCACCTGCCAGACAGACAACAACGACTGCCGCTGCCACTCCTGCGATCGCACCTTTTTTCTTTTTGCTCATTCTCTTTTCTCCTTTTCTTCTGGACCTTGGTATGTATGATTATATATATTTATAAATAACTATATATAAAATATATGATATAAAGGGTTCTTGATAATAAAAAAAGACCTTTACTGCATGGCAAATAAAACACATGCAGTAAAAGTCTTGCTATTCATATCTGCGGATCTTTCGATCGTCCTGACGCCTGATATTATACCTGGGTACCAGCTACTCCCCTTTACTTGAGACGTAGTATAGCAAATTGTTAATTCTTTGTCAAGAGGATCTTTCGGTCTCGAGCACTCGATCATTTAATTACTAGAATGATTTATTACTCAACTATTTAATCATTCAACTATTTGATCATTCAGCTATTTAATCACTCGATTACTCAAACACTTCCTTGATGCTATTATAATGAAGGAATATTCCCTGCGCATCAAGCTCCTTGATCTCGTCAAGTGTGGCCAGACGATACCCCATCGTCTCTTCCGCCTGAAACTTCAAATCGCTCTCGTCAAAGTCAAGCTCGAAGCGATACACATCAACAAAATAGTTGTCGCCCTCGCCCGGATTGTCACGGCGATAGGTAAAGCGATATCCGTTCGGGCAGCCCGACACATCAAGTCCAGTCTCCTCGCGGATCTCTCTTGCAACTGCCACCACAGAGTCTTCTCCTGCCTGCACAGCACCGCCGGAAACTTCCCACCAGCCTGGAGCCCATGCTTTTGTCATGACTCTTCTGGTAATTAAGAAACGTCCGTCCGGGCGATGAATCACGCCAAGCACTGTCAGATGATACTCGCCATCCTTCAAATGCCAGTCGTTTCGCTTCATGGTGCGTCCGGTGCGCTTTTTCTCTGAATCGTAAATGTCCCAAAGTTCCATTTTGTTCTCCTCTGTCATTTTGCTATTACACTTCCTTGTGTGTCTCGGCATTTGCCTGTAAATCACCATCTGTCGCATCCGATGCATCTGCTAAGTCACCTGCATCAGATGCTGTTTCTTCACCCTTTTCTTCATTTGTCTCCTCATGCTGCTGTCCATAGAAGCCGCACGCATGTCTTCCGTGTTCTTTTACATAGTACAGCGCAGAGTCGGCATTGTTAAAGATCGTGTCAGACGGATCCTTTCGGTCAGAGAATGCCACGCCAACACTCAACGAAACGGCTGGCAATCCATCGGTTGGATGGAACAGTTCTTCATTTGCCTCATCAATCTTATTTTGAATCGTGTATTGCAAGTCACTCGTCATCTCAACCATGATAATTGCAAACTCATCGCCTCCGATACGACAGATATAATCAATACTACGAAATTGTGCCCGAAGAATGAATGCCACCTTCTTTAAGATCTGATCACCGATTGAATGACCATAGGTATCATTGACCTGCTTGAACGTATCGACATCGACTAAGATCATCGCAAAGGAACTCTCACCCGTATCGTAAATACGCAAAATCTTATCAAACGAACCTCGGTTTAACAGATCCGTCAGCGGATCGTGCTCGGCCTCATGGCGAATGAGCTTTTCCGTCTCCTGACTCTCTAAATAAACCTGATTATATGTAACTGCCAGATTTTGCAATTCAGCTGCACCGATCACAGGAAAAATCTCGCCCAGCTTGATGCTCTGGTTATAGCTGATGAGCGGCTTTACAACCAGCCAACTGATGAGCGCACAGTCTGCTATCATTAAAATAATCATGACAATAATGCCAATTTCTAATTTCAGATACATATCGGAAAAGATCGTGGTTGCCCTTCCCTGACGATTTCTCGTCTGTTGGACTAGCTTGTTCGCACAGCTTTTCACACTCTCTGAAATCTGATTCTTTGTTTCCTGATAGGTATCGTCACAAACCATGCGCTGCGCGATCTTTGTTTTTTCCTCTGTAGAAAGCGCCGCATCCTCTTTTGTGAGTTCAACTGCCTGAATCTCCTCTGGCCAGCTACTTTCATCAAGCCCCTGTGCCTCACAGATCAGACGCATGGAATAATATTCCGTTTCCGTCAGTGAATCAGAATAGTTTAATGCCGACTTCAGTGCCGTAAAGATTGCTGTTTTATCGTAGTATTCCTTCAACACCTCGATTGCATTTTCCCTGCTTTTCGTCTCGTTGACCTCAGTAAAATAGGCATCCATGTACTGAACTTCGCCTGTCATTGCATAAAGGCGCACTTGTTCCGTCAGATAATCCGAGCCTGACTGAAGCTGGTTTACGGCCTTCTCGCACGGAATGTACTCAGTTGTTGACTCCTTAAGTACAGCAAATTCTTTTTCACCATGTACGATAACGAACGCCAACAGCAACGCCAGCGCAATTGTCACTCGAATTGTCCAACGGCTCACCTTGCGTATTTCAATTTTCTTTTTCGCATTCATAGTGTCTCCTTTTAACGTGATTCATCACAATCTTAATAATACCACGAAGACACCGTAAATTCAACGTAGCGTTTATATGTCTTTTTCAACATTTCTTTGGTTAATTTTGATGCGAAATCGTATAAGTACCACAAGAAAGATCAACCTCGACGCAAGTGCCATCTGAGAAGATGCTCTGCTGGCGGCGGCCTTCCTACTATTTTTCCTAATTACATGCCCTTTGCCGCATCCGCACACACATCCATTGCCTCAATAACCGCACTGCGAAGTCCTGCCTTCTCGAGTGCACGGACGGCCTTAATCGTAGTTCCCGCTGGGGAGCATACCATATCCTTTAACTCGCCCGGATGCTTTCCGGTCTCAAGCACCATCTTTGCACTACCAAGTACAGCCTGTGCCGCAAACTGATAGGCTTGTGCTCTTGGCATGCCCTGCTCAACAGCTGCATCGGCCATCGCCTCAATAAACATAAACACATACGCCGGGGAGCTTCCGCTTACTGCCACAACGGTATCCATCAGCTTTTCACTGATGACCTCTGCCTTGCCAAAACCGCTTAAAATATCACATACCAACTTAACTTCTGCTTCTGTCAGCTGATCATTCGGTGTCACACCTGTCATTCCCTCGCCAACCATTGCTGGCGTGTTTGGCATCGTGCGTACGATCTTGATCTTTCTTTCAGCGCCAAATTTTTCCGCCAGCCATGCAAGTGTCTTGCCCGGTGCGATGCTGATGATGATCTGATCGGCACGGATATGACCTTTGATCTGAGTGATTACTTCCTCATAATACTGAGGCTTTACGGCAAGCACCAGAATATCGGCGTTATCTGTGACCTCTATGTTGTCCGCTGTCACATGGATACCATACTGGTCGTGGACACTTTGTCGGTCTGTTTCCTTACGATTGGAACCATAGATGTCCTCTGGCGCTGCAATGTTGTTTTTGATGATGCCTCCAATCATGGCCTTTGCCATGTTGCCACAACCGATAAATCCAATTTTCATGATGTCTGCCCTCCATAGTTGTTATAGTTCTATTTTCTGAATCATAGCACGGTGCGAAAACGTTGTCAATTAAAGTATCAAAGGTTTTACAAAGCCCCCTTTTGATGATTGTTTAATGTGTCAAATCTTTCACCCATTTGTACTTGCGAAAATGATGCAGTACCCACGGCAGTTTTCCAACCTCGTCGATACAGGTACACGCATATACCAGCACAACTGGCCAATGGAAAAAGTAGGTACCGGCTGCGGCAAGCGGAATTGCGAGACACCACATGCACACGGCAAGACTATACATATCAAATAAGGTATCGCCACCTGCTCCAAAAATACCGTTAATCGTAACATCGTTGACTGTATCGCGCACAACAGCTGCCACGGAGTTTGCGGCGGCAGCATCCGTTCCAAGATGCCCCATAAAAGACGAATAAGAAGTAAAACCAATTCCCCAGAACAGGCAGGCTCCTTTTATTATCGCTTGACAATAGTATGATTTCATACTATACTCTTTAAGGTACGATTTCGGACAAATACAAAAAATCACAGAAATTTACAAGAATGGAGGTACTTTATGAATGTTCAAGTTTCCGCTCCTCTCAAGCGGCTGAATCATCTGCAATGTGAGACAAATGTTGTGTACTCTGAAATGTCATCTGTCTTCGGGCAGTCTGACAGTGTCATGCAAATTTTATATACAATATGCGACAGTGGTGGGGAATGCTGCCTGCTTCGCGATATCTGCCATCTGACAGGCTTACCCAAACAAACAATCAACTCCGCACTGCGAAAACTCGAGGAGGAACAAGTTGTCTACTTAGAGCATGTCGGTAGGAAAAACAAGCGTGTCTGTTTGACTGAAAAAGGAAAGGAACTTGCTGCACAGACAGCAGGAAAAGTCATTGAAGCAGAAAATCGCATTCTGGCTGAGTGGGGGCCTGAAATTGCAGAGCAATTTCTTGCTTTAAATGAGCGGTACTTAGAATGTCTGCAAAAAGAATTAAAGCGTCTGAAAGACGAACACTAAAAACAAGTAAAACAAATTTCATATGGATTCTAAAAAGCAGAAATCGAAAATCTGAACTTAAAATAACACGAAAGGAATGAATTTATTTTTATGAAAATCCAATTATCGGATCATTTTACCTACGGGAAGCTGTTTCGCTTTACGCTTCCTTCGATTGTTATGATGGTCTTTACATCCATCTACGGCGTTGTGGACGGCTTTTTTGTATCCAACTTTGCCGGAAAAACAGCCTTTGCATCCATCAATCTTG
>CAVCXB010000029.1:0-27302 GCA_963605535.1 Wujia chipingensis | reverse complement strand
GGCTTTTTTGTATCCAACTTTGCCGGAAAAACAGCCTTTGCATCCATCAATCTTGTCATGCCTTTCATTATTATAATAGGAAGCCTTGGATTTATGGTCGGTACAGGAGGTACCGCACTTGTATCTTGTATTCTGGGCGAGGGCGATGAAAACAGAGCAAACCGATATTTTTCCATGCTGGTTTATCTGACTGCCATTATGGGTATCGTATTGTCTGTTCTCGGAATTGCCATTATGCGCCCTGTTGCCATCTTTTTAGGTGCAACCGATGCCATGAGCGATGACTGCGTGCTGTACGGGCGCATTGTAATCGGCTTTACGGCTCCGTACATGCTTCAAAATGAATTTCAAAGCTTTTTTGTAGCAGCAGAGAAACCGAATCTGGGGCTGGCTGCAACACTTGCTGCCGGAATCACCAACATAATTCTCGATGCCGTTTTTGTCGGACTTCTTGGATGGGGCGTGGCCGGTGCTGCCGTCGCTACCGGAATCAGCCAGTGCATAGGCGGTTTCCTTCCTCTCATCTATTTTGCCAGACCAAATGACAGCCGCCTGCGCATTACGAAAGCAACCTTTGAACTTCGCCCTATTTTGCAGGCTTGTGCAAATGGCTCCTCCGAACTGATGAGCAATGTTTCCGCATCGGTTGTCGGCATTGTCTACAATTTTCAGTTGTTAAAATATCTTGGTGAGAATGGTGTCTCTGCCTATGGTGTGTTAATGTATGTGCAATTTGTTTTTGTTGCTATCTTTGTCGGATACTCTATCGGAAGTGCGCCGATCGTCAGCTACCACTACGGTGCCGGCAATCACTCTGAGTTAAAAAATCTTCTTGGAAAGAGTGTTCGCGTCGTTGCCATACTCGGTGTCGTCCTTACAACGCTTGCCATTTTGCTGGCACATACACTCGCGTCAATATTTGTCGGATATGACACAGAACTTTTGCAGGTTACGGAGCACGCATTTAAGCTGTTTTCATTCTGCTTTTTGTTGTCCGGCTTTAATATTTATGCGTCGTCATTCTTTACAGCCTTAAATAACGGTGCGATCTCCGCCGCTATCTCATTTTTGCGTACGCTCCTGTTCCAGACTTCGTCTGTACTTATTCTGCCAATGATCTTTGGAATCGATGGTATCTGGTGTGCAAATGTGGCCGCTGAGATCTTTGCTTTTGTCATTTCACTTGCATTCTTACTTTCAAGCAGAAAGAGATACCATTATTGATTTACGACAACAATTCAAATCCACACATTGTTTACGCTTGATAAAACAATAGGGACAAGCCGTAATGGCCTGCCCCTATTTGTCTTTCTTACTCTTCGCTCTCCGCAGTCTTCTCTGCTTCGCTGGTTTCCTTTGCATTCTTATCATCATTCTGAGAAGAAGATTCTTTTGCACTCTCGCCAGAGCCGCTTTCTTCCTCACTGGACTCTTCCTCAATCTTCGTCGGATCGTAGATATTCACACCGATTACGACCGCACTTGTTCCATTTCCAGAGTCAAGCTTTCCAATCTGGAAGCTGTTCATTGTATAATCACCATATTGATCCGTATCTCGATACCAGAATGCACCTGTTGTATGATAAACGGTTCCTCTGCCGCCGTCCTGATCGCTCTCCTGATAATTATCCTCATCGCCAAATGCCTCGCGCGCGGCATCAACGGCTTTGTCAAACAGTTCATCTAATTGCTCTGCGGTATAGGTATCCTCAAAGTAAATCGTCAATGTGGTCAGTCCGCCATCCGGATCGAAAACAGGCTGCATACCAACGGAAATGTAATCAAGCAGCTTAACAGAATAATTTAGGTCTCCCATCGTCTCGCCCTCGGTGAATGCGGTCGTTGTGCCGATTGACATTCCGACCGCCTTCTCCAGATCCTCATAGCTGCTTAACCAGCCCAGATCCTTATACTGATAGGTGCCATCCGATGCCTGGAAGTCCGTGATCTTAAACTCATCTAATGTATCTGCTGCCGCGGTTGTCTTCACCTTATTTGCATTCGCGTAGGAATTGTAACCATATCCGCTTCCATAATAACATCCTGCTGCGGACAGCATCATCACGCCAAGTCCTCCTGCAAGCAGTCCCTTTTTCCAAAAATGTCTCATAAACTTTCTCCATGCCTTTCACAACATTGACCTGATTAGCCGAGCAATTCATTCTGCCGCCAATGTACATTAAATCTATTATACCAAATCAGAGAAAGAAATCAATGAAAAAAATATAAATTTAGGCTTGACAAATCCATCCTTGTCTGCTATTATAATACATGTTGTAGCGCTATCGCCAAACGGTAAGGCACTGGACTCTGACTCCAGCATTTTCCAGGTTCGAATCCTGGTAGCGCTGTTACTATTAAGGACATCGCATTCGCGATGTCCTTTCTTTTTACCCTTATTTTTACTCGGCGCGCTTCACCGCATCCGCCATTTCCTTCACGTAATTATAAACCGGTTCTGCAGCATCCTTTCCATATTTCTCAATAATCTTTACGATCGCACTTCCAACGATAACACCGTCTGCCATGCCCGCATACTTTTCAGCCTGTTCTGGTGTGTTGATACCAAATCCGATCGCTGCCGGGACGGAGGTATTCTCACGAACAACGCGGACAATGCTCTCAAGATCGGTCGTAATCTCGCTTCTCATTCCCGTTACACCCATAGAGGAAACGATATACAGATAACCAGTCGCAGACTTTGCAATCTGGGCAATGCGCGCCTCACTTGTCGGTGCGATCAGAGAAATCACATCGACGCCATGTGCAGCAGCAACCTCTGCCACCTCGCCCTTTTCCTCAAGCGGCATATCCGGCACGATGATTCCGGAAATACCGGCGGATGCGCAGCGTGCGAAGAAGCGCTCGTATCCATATTTAAATACTGGATTTAAATAGGTAAGAAATACGAGCGGAACGGAGACCTTCTTGCTGACACGCTCTACCATGTCAAAGATCTGATCGGTTGTGCAGCCGTTTGGATTGGACAGTGCACGGATATTCGCCGCCTGAATTACCGGTCCCTCTGCGATCGGATCGGAGAATGGGATGCCGATCTCGATCAATGCGGCACCGGCCTCCTCCATCTTTACAATAAATTCCTCTGTACACTCAAGTGACGGATCACCTGCTGTCAAAAATCCAATAAATGCTTTCTTATTCTGAAATGCCTCTGCTATTTTTGTTGTTTTCATTATCGTCTTCGTCTTATCTGCCATTTTTATTTTCCTCTCAGTCGTGTAAATCAATTCCTCTGTATCTTGCGATTGCTGCTACGTCCTTGTCTCCTCTTCCGGATACGCAGCAGATGATGATCTGATCCTTTCTCATGGTCGGTGCAAGCTTCATAACCTGCGCAATCGCATGAGAACTCTCGATTGCTGCGATAATGCCCTCTGTCTTTGCTATGTACTCAAATGCACAAACAGCCTCTTCGTCTGTTACCGGCACATACTCAGCTCTGCCGATATCGTGCAGATATGCGTGCTCTGGTCCAATGCCCGGATAATCAAGACCAGCAGAGATGGAGTAAACCGGTGCGATCTGACCGTACTCATTCTGGCAGAAATACGACTTCATGCCGTGGAAGATGCCCTCGGTTCCGACTGCAATCGTGGCTGCTGTCTCTCCGGTATGAACACCGCGTCCTGCCGCCTCGCAGCCAATCAGGCGGACATTCTCATCTTTGATGAATTCATAAAACATACCCATCGCATTGCTTCCGCCGCCAACGCAGGCAAGTACGGCATCTGGAAGCTTTCCTTCTTTTTCAAGGATCTGTGCTCTCGCTTCCTTGCTAATCACGCTCTGGAAATCACGAACGATCATCGGGAATGGATGCGGTCCCATAACAGAACCAAGTACATACAGGGTATCATCTACACGGTTTGTCCACTCTCTCATACACTCATTTACGGCATCCTTTAAAGTTTGCGTGCCGCTTGTAACTGGATGCACCTTTGCACCAAGAAGCTCCATACGATAGACATTGAGTGCCTGACGAATGGTATCTTCCTTTCCCATGTAGATCTCACACTCCATACCAAGAAGTGCGGCAACGGTTGCGGTTGCAACGCCGTGCTGTCCAGCACCAGTCTCTGCAATCAGACGTGTCTTTCCCATCTTCTTGGCAAGAAGTGCCTGACCGAGACAGTTATTGATCTTATGTGCACCTGTATGATTTAAATCCTCTCTCTTTAAATAAATCTTGGCTCCGCCCAAATCCTTTGTCATGCGCTCTGCATAATAGAGAAGGGATGGTCGCCCTGCATACTCCTTTAATAAGGTGTCCAATTCCTGAACAAATTCTGGATCATTCTTGTAATGCTCGTATGCCTCCTCCAAACGGATAATCTCATTCATCAGTGTTTCTGGCACATACTGGCCGCCGTGTTTTCCATATCTTCCTCTACTCATCTGTCTGGTTCCTTTCTGTATGTCATTCTCTAATTTGTCTATTACTCGTCTATTATTTATTTGTTATAAAATTTTTAGGCGAAAACCTAGTGGGCTTGCCTCTAGGTTAAGTCAGGGTCGAAGCTGATCAAGCGCTACCTTTTTATCCGGGCTTCGCATCAGCGTCTCCCCGATCAGCACGGCATTTACATGATATGCTGCCAGTTGTCTCGTGTCCTCTCTTGTCTTGATTCCACTCTCAGAGACAAACACCACATCGCTTGGAACAAGCGCTCTTAGTCGTAAGCTATTCTTCACATCGACTGTGAAATTCTTCAAATTTCGGTTGTTCACGCCGATGATTTTTGCTCCACAGTCGAGTGCGGTGTGAATCTCATTCTCATCGTGTGCCTCAACGAGTGCATCTAGCTTAAGCGATTTTGCTACTGCCAAAAATTCAGCCAATGTTTCTTTTTCCAACAGCGAACAGATCAACAGCACTGCCGATGCGCCGAGAAGCTTTGCCTCATAGATTTGATATGAATCAATCGTAAAGTCCTTGCGCAGCACCGGAATGTGTACCGTCTGTGCGATTTCCTTTAGATATTGGTCTTTCCCCAGAAAATATTCCGGCTCAGTCAGTACGGAGATGGCTGAAGCTCCTGCTGCTTCATATTCCTGCGCTATCGTCAAATACGGAAAATCTGGTGCAATCAGTCCTTTTGACGGGGATGCCTTCTTTACCTCACAGATAAAGGAAAGTAGATCGCCTGCTAAGCTGTCATAAAAGCTTGGCTTCGTTTGTATGCCACCGGCTGCTTCCTTTTGTAAAAGTGCCTCTGTCTGCACAATCAAATTTTCAAATGGCACTTGCTTTTTCTTTTCTTCGATGCAGATTCGCCGTTTGTCTGCGATTGTTTTTAATATGTTCTCTGCCATGCTGCTGTCACCCCACTGCCATGTTTTATTCATGTTCTTTTTTCTGCTTTGCTGCTTTCTTGTTTACTGCTTTGCTGCTTTCTTGTTTACTGCTTTGCTGCCTTTGCAAAATCCTCTAACTGCTTTGCCGCACGACCACTCTCAAGTGCCTCTCTTGCGATCTGAATGCCTTCTTCGATTGTGATGCCTTCTCTTGCCGTGTAGATGGCAGCTCCTGCATTGAGCAGTACCGCATCGGTCTTTGGACCTTTCGATCCGTTTAAAATATCGAGTGCAAACTGTGCATTTTCCTGTGGATCGCCACCCGCAAGATCTTCCTTCTTGCAGCGGGTAAAGCCAAACTGCTCTGGTGTGATGACGTAGCTCTTGAAGGCTCCGTTTCGCACCTCGCACACGGTTGTCGGTGCACTTAATGAAATCTCGTCCATGCCATCCTGTCCGTAGACAACCATCGCGCTCTTAACACCTAAGTTGTGGAGAACTCGTGCAAGCGGCTCTACAAGTGCCTCACGGTATACGCCAAGCAGCTGCATGGATGCGCCTGCCGGATTGGCAAGTGGTCCAAGTACATTAAATAAGGTACGAATACCGATTTCTCTTCTGACTGCGCCGACAAAACGCATTGCCGGATGATATTTCTGAGCAAATAAGAAGCACATGTTATGCTCTTTTAAAAGGATCGCACTCTCAGCCGGGGAGAGATTTAAGTTGACGCCAAGCATCTCAAGGCAATCTGCTGTACCGCACTTGCTGGATGCTGCGCGGTTTCCATGTTTTGCAACCGGAATGCCGGTCGATGAAACAATGATGGAAGCGATGGTGGAAATGTTGATTGTGTTTGCACCGTCACCGCCGGTTCCAACGATCTCTAACACATCCATGTCATTTAAGAACTTTTCGCAGTGGCTTCTCATGACCTTTGCCGCGGATGTGATCTCATCGATTGTCTCGCCCTTCATCGTCATTGCAGTGAGGAAGGATGCCTTCTGTGCATCAGTTGCCTCTCCTGTCATAATTTCTTCCATTACCTGCTCCATAACCTCTGCTGTCAGATTTTCTTTCTTTATTAACTTTGCGATTGCTTCTCTTATCATAACGATATCTCCCTTGCTGTCTGCTGTTTGTTGTCTATTGTTCTGTCTATTGTTGTCTGTTGTTGCCTGCTGTTATTTGTTGCTGTCTATTGCTACCTGTTCTTATATATATTTATTTATATTCTTCTATTTTTTCTATTTTCTTGTGCTCTCGACGACATTTCGTAAAATGTCGATTCCTTTCGGTGTAAGAATGGATTCCGGATGAAACTGTAGTCCGTACACCGGGTACTGGATGTGTTCGACTGCCATGATCTCGCCATCGGCCATTGCCGTCACGCGAAGTTCCTCTGGTAAAGTATCGGGATCGGCCTCGAGTGAATGGTATCTTGCAATCTGAATTTCTGCATCCATTCCTTTGAAGAAAACACCCGCGCGATCAAGTCGTGCGATTGAGGTCTTTCCATGCATCAGCTTCTTTGCATGAATGATTTTGCCGCCGTATGCCTCACAGATGGCCTGATGGCCAAGGCACACACCAAGGATCGGTATGCTTGATCCAAGTGTCTTTACGACGTCCTCACAGATGCCTGCCTGATCAGGGCGTCCCGGCCCCGGAGAAAGGATGATAAGCTGTGGATTGAATGCTTTTACTTCCTCGACTGTCATCTCATCGTTTCGAATGACCTTGATATCCGGCTCGATGGTTCCAACTAACTGATACAAGTTATAGGAAAAGCTGTCATAATTATCAATCAATAGTATCATCGTCGTTCTCCTTTCCCTCTTCAACTGCCATCTGCTGTGCCTTTTCAATGGCTTCGACTACTGCCTTTGCCTTGTTGATGCACTCCTGAAATTCCTTTTCTGGAATGCTGTCTGCCACGATTCCGGCTCCCGACCGGACAAATACCTTCCCATTTTTCTTATAGGCTAAGCGAATTCCGATGCAGGTGTCCAGATTTCCGGTGAAATCAAGATAGCCGACTGCGCCGCCGTAAATGCCTCGCTTGTTGTTTTCCAGTTCATTTATGATTTCCATTGCGCGGTACTTTGGTGCACCGGAAAGAGTTCCTGCCGGAAGAACTGCCTCTACCGCATCGAGTGCTGTCTTGTCGTCCCGAATCTGACCTTTTACGGTTGAACCAATGTGCATAACATGTGAGTAGCGAAGCACCTGCATATATTCTTCTACCTCAACCGTGCCATACTTGCTGATCTTTCCGATGTCGTTTCGTCCCAAATCAACTAACATGTTGTGCTCGGCACATTCCTTTTCATCGGCGAGCAAATCTTTTTCCAGTGCCAGATCTTCCTGTCTGTCTTTTCCTCTCGGCCTTGTTCCCGCCAGCGGAAAGGTGTGAAGCACACCGTTTTCCAATTTCACGAGTGTCTCCGGTGAAGCACCTGCCACCTCCATGTCATCGCTGCTAAAGTAGAACATGTACGGCGATGGATTTGTGGTTCGCATAATGCGGTAGGTATTTAGGAGGCTTCCCTCGTACTCCGCTGCCAGTCGGTTGGACAACACCACTTGAAAGATATCTCCCTGATAGATGTATTCTTTTGCCCGTTCTACCATGCGGCAATACTCATCTTTCTGGAATAGTGGCTGAAATTCCGTTTTTAAACATCCCGGCTGCTCTTTTTTCATCTCACCGCGGATGATCATCTTTGCGATTTTCTTGATTGTCTGAACGGCTGCCTCATAATTTTTTTCAAGCTCATCGGTCTTGATTGTCACCATGATGATGATCTTTTGCTTTACGTTATCAAATGCAATTACCTTGTCGAACAGCATCACATCGACGTCTTTAAAGCCTTCCTCATCCTTCGCATCCAGCTTTAACTTTGGATTGCTGTATTTCACGTAATCGTAGGAGAAGTAGCCAACCAAACCGCCGGTAAAGGAAGGAAGAGTTTCCATATGCGGGCTTTTGTATTCTTTTAATACGGTTTCGATTCGCTCCCTCGGGTCGTCCCCATCGGTAAAAGCGATCTCTTCTTTCGGATCAAATCCGAGGAAGGTGTATCGTCCCCAGATTTCCTGATTTTCCACGCTCTCAAAAAGGAAGCAATGGCTACTGGCATTTTTTAAGATGCGTAAGACCTCGATTGGGGTTCGCACATCTGAAAACAGTTCTCCTGCAACCGGCACTGCGCGATATCCGGCTGCTTTTTGTCTTAGTTCTTCGAGTGTTGTCGTAATCTGCATTGTGATCCTCCTTTGCTGTCATGCCGGTATGCGGGTATAAAAAAGTCCCTGACAAATTCATTGTTATGAATCTGCCAAGGACGGATACAATTCTACCTTCCGCGGTGCCACCTTGTTTCCCTTTTCAGGGCTCTTTTTAGGATACCAGCATATCCCTCGCAACTAACGTATGCGCACACGTTATGGAATACTTGGCTTACGCCTTTGACCATACCCTCCGCGGTCCATTTAATAAGCTGCTCTCTGTCTGGTTCTCAGCATCCCGGACTCTCTGTACTGCGCATTTCTTATTTTTATCTCCGCTTCATCAGTTTGAAGTGTTACTGTGTTATTTAATTATAGCGTTATGATACAACGCGTTTTCCGATTTGTCAAGTGGACATTTTTTATCTTTTCTTTGACCTTTTTTATGACTACCCACCACGTTACGAACTTCTCTCGGCAATTAACGGGTGCTTCTGGTAGTAATTTTTCGTAAAGTTCAAGAACGTCTGCATATCGTTACTGATGTACTTGCCCTTCTTCCACACCACTCCGATCTTGACGCGGATCGGCGTTGCGAGTGGGATTCCAACTACACTGGAGAATTTATCGGTCATGCAGGAATAGAAAAAGCAACCGTATTTCTTTGATTTGAGAAATTGCAATGTGGTATAAATCTGGCTGCTTTTCATGATAATGGACGGCGTACAGCCATCAAGTTCAAAACGAAGCTTTAACAGCTGGTTCTGCACGGAGTCTGCATTAAAAAAGATCAGCTTTTCCTTTGCCATTTCCTGTGTTGTGACGGATTCTTTTTGCGCTAATGGATGATCCTTACTCACACAAAATACGATCTTGTCATCAGCAAGAATGATCTTGTTGAATTTGTCGATGTTGTACTGCTCCATGTTGACAAGGGCTAGATCAAGCGTGTCATCCTGCACCAGATTACAGGCGCGAACGGAACCGTACTCTTCGAGTACAACTGGAATTTCTGGGTGTTCTGCCTGAAATGCCTCTAACAGTTCTGGAAAAAATACAGTGCTTAGCATTGGTGGAATACCGATATGGACTGGTGGACGCACACGCAATACACTTGAACAGTCTGCCTGCAATTCATCACAGTACTGCAAAATATAGACTGCTTTTTTATAGAGCGCTTCGCCCTCGACCGTCAGCATCAGCTGATTTCCCTTTCTTGAAAACAAATTTATTCCAAACTCGATCTCTAAATCACGGATGGCAACGGATACCGTCGGCTGCGTGACATACAGCTCTTCTGCTGCTTTTGTGATGCTGTGACAGCGGCTTGCCGTGCAAAAATAGCGCAGTTGATTCAGCGTCATACGTCCTATCAGTCCTTTCTCTTTTTGGACCCAAAGTGAGAAAAAATACGCATTTGGGCACTCTGCTATAAAGATACCATATCCGCTTTGTAATTTCTATAGCCATTTTCGACAGGTTCATTGGTAAAATTATCCAAAAAGTTGCCACTCGTTTTGAGGTCATAAAAAAAACGTATGCAGTCATATTTTCTGCCAAGTTGTATTTTGGGTTGCACCGCCCTATAATCAAATCAGCAAAGGAAATGCGGCGGCCGACACATTTCAGAAGTGAAAAATTTAACAAGCAAAGAGAAGGGAGAATTCAGAATGTCTCAAACAACCATTGCCCTGCTGTTTCTTGCATTCGCAATCGTGAGCTTCATACTTGAAAAAATCCCGCTCGGTCTTACCGCAACAATCTGTGCACTTGGTCTGACGCTGACCGGTGTGTTAGATGCATCAACCACATTTGCACAGTATGTTAACAGCAATGTAATCCTTTGTGTCGGTATGTTCGTAGTGGGACAGGCATTATTTGAAACAGGCATGGCCAACAAAATCGGAGGTATCGTTACCAAATTTGCCAAAACGGAAAAGACACTGGTCATCGCGATCATGGTGATCGTCGGTGTGATGTCCGGCTTCTTATCCAACACAGGAACAGCCGCTGTGCTGATTCCGGTCGTATGCGGAATCGCAGATGAGTCCGGCTACTCCAGAAGCCGACTTTTGATGCCACTTGTATTTGCCGCAGCGCTCGGCGGAAACCTTTCCATCATCGGAGCTCCTGGCAATCTGATGGGTGTCAATGCCTTGCAGGAAATGGGGCTTCCAACAAGCTTTTTCATGTATGCTCCAGTTGGTGTCCCGATGCTGATTCTTGGAATTATCTACTTTGTCTGTCTTGGCTATCGTTTCCTTCCAAATAAGACAGAAGCTGTCGGAACGGTTCAAGCCCAGAAGGATTTTAGCAATGTTCCAAAGTGGAAGCAAACCGTATCACTCGCTGTACTAATCGCGGTTATCCTCGCTATGATTTTTGAGGATGAAATCGGTGTCAGCATTCAGATCTCATCGTGTGTCGGTGCGGCAATCTTAGTTGTAACGAAAGTAATCGATGAAAAGGCTGCTCTTAAGTCCATTGATTTGGAGGTTGTACTGCTCTTTGGCGGTTCCCTCGCACTGGCAAAAGCACTTGATGTAACTGGCGCTGGAAATCTGATTGCCGATAAGATCGTTGGATTTTTAGGCACAAGTCCAGACCCGATGGTATTACTTTTAGTTATTTTTATCGTTACTTGTACCATGACAAACTTTATGTCAAATACCGCGACAACCGCTCTTATGGTTCCAATCGCCGTGTCACTTGCCAACAATGTAGGCGCTGACCCGCGCGCCGTTGTCATCGCCACTGTTATCGCAGGCTCTTGTGCCTACGCAACACCGATTGGTATGCCAGCAAACACCATGGTTGTAGGACTTGGCGGCTATCGCTTCAAGGATTATGTGAAATCAGGTCTTCCGCTGATTGGATTTTCATTTGTGGTCTGCATGGTTTTGCTGCCAATCCTGTTTCCATTCTACCCGTAATTATCTATTTAAATAGATATAATACACATAAAATATATAAATTTGTTTTATAGCAATTAAAGCAATTTAAAGCACAGAAAGTACTAATTTTACTAATTACTAATCTTACTAATTTCATTCACTAATTTAAATGGAGGTAATCAATTATGACAAACGAAAATGGAGTAAAACAGCTGACAGATATGGTAGCAAGCTTTGTTGATCACATCAGCAAGAAGCTGCCGGATGACGTAGTAACAAAGCTTGAGGAACTGGCTTCTAAGGAAACTGCCCCTCTGCCAAAGGTTCTCTATGAAACCATGACAAAGAATCAGAAGCTGGCTGTTCAGTTAGACCGTCCAAGCTGCCAAGATACTGGTGTTCTACAGTTCTGGCTGAAATGCGGAACCAATTTCCCATACATCAATGAGCTGGAGGTTCTTTTAAAGGAAGCAGTCGTACAGGCTACCTTCGCAGCTCCGCTTCGTCACAATTCTGTTGAGACCTTTGACGAGTACAACACGAAGAGAAATGTTGGCAAGGGTACTCCGACTGTATGGTGGGATATCGTTCCAAACAGCGACAAGTGTGAGATTTACGCTTATATGGCAGGTGGCGGCTGCACCCTTCCAGGTAAGGCAATGGTTCTGATGCCAGGTGCAGGTTATGAGGGTATCACCGATTTTGTTCTTGACCAGATGACGAGTTACGGATTAAACGCATGTCCTCCGCTGCTTGTTGGTGTCGGTGTTGGAACTTCCATTGAGACCGCGGCATTAAACTCCAAGAAGGCTCTGATGCGCCCGATCGGCTCCCACAATGACAATGCAAACGCGGCAAAGATGGAGCAGCTGTTAGAGGATGGCATCAATAAGATCGGCCTTGGACCGCAGGGTATGGGCGGAAAGTACTCCGTTATGGGTGTCAATATTGAGAATACCGCTCGTCATCCATCTACCATCGGTGTTGCCGTAAATGTTGGATGCTGGTCTCACCGCCGCGGTCATATCGTAGTAAATCCAGATCTGACCGTTACCTGCGATACGCACTCCACATGGAAGTTTAATGCAAATGCATAAGAAATAGACTGCAAGCAGATTTAGATTCAAACTTAGAATTTTGAAAACGGAGGAAAGAATTATGATAGAAATCAGAGGAGACAAGAAGGTTCTCGTTACACCAGTGAGTGCAGAAGATTTGGCTGATATTAAGATTGGTGAGATTGTATGGCTGGACGGCGATCTAATGACTTGCCGTGATGTCGCTCACCGCCGCCTCGTTGAATATGGCAGAGAGCTTCCGTATGATGTTCGTAACAAGGCAATCTTCCACGCTGGCCCGATTGTCCGCAAGAAGGAAGGCGCTGAGGATGAGTATGAGATGGTATCTGTTGGCCCAACTACTTCCATGCGTATGGAAAAGTTTGAGTATGAGTTTACCCAGCACACTGGTGTGAGAGTCATCGTTGGAAAGGGCGGCATGGGGCCAAATACCGAGCGCGCCTGCAAGGAATTTGGTGCGATCCACTGTGTATTCCCAGCTGGATGTGCTGTTGTCGCTGCAACTGAGGTTGAGCGTATTGCTGAGCATCACTGGGATGAGCTTGGAATGCCTGAGACACTCTGGTGCTGCAAGGTAAAGGAATTTGGTCCTCTTATCGTATCCATTGATGCACAGGGCAGAAACCTCTTCGAGGAGAACAAAATCACCTTCAATGAAAAGAAGGAAGAAGCGAAGCAGGATATCTATCCAAATGTAAAGTTTATTAAATAAACACATCGTATAATATAATACACAAATACGAATTGTAATAATTGAAAAAGCTTACTGACTGCTGTGAAAACAGCATTTCGATAATCCCTAATAATTCCTAAAAGAAAGAAAACGCGCTCCGGCATCACCACCGCGAGCGCGTTTTCTTTCTATATTTATACCATACTTTTATGATATTACGATAAATTTGCTAGTACCTGTATGATCGCCTCTGCCTGCTCTTTTGTGATGCCACCACCCGGAAGACCTGACGTGCGCGATTTGGGAACAACAGCCGGTGGAAGTGTGCCAAAGATTGACTGAAAGCAAACACACGCTGAAATATAGTTGCCTAAATTGTTCTGATGACCATTATCACCGCACTCCACTCCCGGCTCCAAATACGGGTCGACAAATGTTGGATATTGCTTTGTCACGACACGGTAGGCCTCGCAGACAGGAAGCACAATGGTTCCCTCACCCAAAGCTTTTGCCATGTGCTGATACCATGTCAAATTTTCTTTTGCCATATCTTCATTTGTCAGCGTCAGTGTGTATGTCTTTCCATCCTTTTTATATTGGTCTCCTACATTTCCTTTTTTCCAAGGTTTTACTCTCATATTATGAAAGAAACCATATTTATATGCATGAGGTGCCCACAGCGCAAGTGTTGCCTGCTTCTCTTTGGCTTTTTCTAAGAAAATTTGTGCGCCGCGAAGCATGGTTTCCCGCTGGGTATAGATCTCTTCACCTGATGCGGTCTTTTTCTTTTCCACTGCCTCATCGCTGTTTCCTGCAATGATGAAATAATCGTAATAGTCATTTGCATCAAGAAGTGCATCGCACTGGGCGGCACGCTCCTCACAACCCTCTACCAAACCTGCGTAGCGCGAAATTCCAGTTCCGCCCCAATAGCTGTAGGCAATCTGTGCATTCCATCCTGCTGCCTTTGCAAGCTCACGAAAATAATAATAAGCACTGTCCCACAGTCCGGTAAAGCTGTGACCACAAAATGCCACTCTCGGTCCTCTCGCGATAAATTCAAGTGTCACCTGTACATGTGGCGCTGGATTAAAGATAAGTGTTCTCTTCCATTTTTCATCTGTGTCATTGTTGTCCGCATCCGGCCATACCAGTGCGTGATGTGGCTCTCCCTGATAGATGCCCTTTTCTTCATCGTACAGGAACGGATCAATGATCTGCTCTTTTCCCTCATAGTGAGCAAATGGAACGAAAGGGACTTCCTTTCCCATTTTGTCTTCTGTTTTGTTTTCTATTTTGCTGTTTCCTGTTTCTTTTGCATCTTTTGAATGCCAACTCTCTCCTGCTGCCAGCGAAGCAATCTGATACTGCATATGATACTGTTTTTCTTGTACACATGCACAATCTGATGTTATCATATTATCCGTTACTAGCGTATCAGTTGTTGTGTTAACAGTACTCGTTACCGTGACAGCAACCTCATTGATGCGAAAGTGATTCTGGTTTTGAATCACAATATCCATATCCTGTCCATTTTCTGTATGAACTGCCTGCACAGAAAAGCCATATGTTGTGACAGACTCAATGTCATTATTCTTATTTTTTTTCATGATTTTTCCTCCATCATGATTATTTTTCCCTTATCATATCACACAGTATGTCAAGTCAGTGACACCATATTCTCTCCCATCGCATTCTCACGCCACTTTGACGGTGCACACCCTGTACACTTGCGAAACTGTCTGGAAAAATGCACGGGGCTGTTGTAGCCGCAGCGATCTGCAATCTCCTCCATGGTCAGATTCGTTTGCGCTAACATACGCTTTGCCTGCTCGATACGACTCTGTATGATATCGGCACCACACGAAACCTGAAATGCCTTTTTATACAAATCCTGAAAATACGCTGCGCTTAAGCTGACCTGATCGGCCAATTCCTGTATCGACCATGGACGCGCCGGTGAAGCATAGATTTCCTCGCGAAGCTCTAAGAGCTTTTGGTAATGGGCAATCTGCGGAAGTGATGAATTCATGTAATCATCAATCAATGTAAACAGTGCCATCAAAAGCTGCGACAGCACTCGATCACTCTGCGCCATCCCGGAGCGATAGGCATTTACCATCAGCTGAAGGTACTGAGAAACCGGAATATTTTCCTGAAGGCTGACTGGTTTATTTATCGGAATTCTGAAATTTGCCAACTGCTTGTCCGGGTCACAGAAATTGATCCAGTCATCGCAGTAGCCCTCCCATACGCCGGTATAGGACGCGCGTTTGTCCGGGCTGATTAAAAGAAGGGTACCCTTCTTTACAGAAATCTCCTCCTCTTCAATCCGAAACAGAGCTGCTGATCTGGTATAAATCAGAATATAATGCTGTCTTTTTTCGTAGTGGTAAACTATCTCGCCTTTTCTATGGCGACTATCTGTTCCTACCGCGTTTGTGTAAAACATAGCCTTTGCCTCCTGTTGTGTTCAGTCTTTACTATACACGAATATTTCGTTTTTCTCAACAGATACTTTTCAAAATATGTCCGAAAATGTTGATTTATTTCATATTGTTACGAATTCATATGCATCGTTAGAATCGGATGATATGTTAAGGAAACCATAGAATATGTTATTCCATTTTTGCTGTTTTCCCCCTATGATAAAGGCAGAAAGAATTACAAACACAAAAAATAATAAATAACGTTGAAAAAGGAGATTTTATTATGATCGCAAAGAAACCACCTATGGGATGGAACTCTTGGAATACCTTCGGAGACAAAATTAACGAGCAGCTGATTAAGGACATGGCAGATCGCATCGTGGAGGACGGCTACCGTGATCTTGGCTATGAGTATGTGATTATTGATGACTGCTGGTCGTTAAAAGAGCGTGTTGGCGGAAAGCTTGTTGCTGATCCTGCGCTGTTCCCAAGCGGCATGAAGGCACTTGCCTACTACATCCACGCAAAGGGCTTAAAATTTGGTATGTATTCCTGCGCCGGAACGAAGACTTGTGCAGGCTATCCAAGCAGCTACGGTCACGAATTTTCCGATGCAAAGCAGTTTGCAGAGTGGGGTGTAGATTATCTCAAATATGATTTTTGCAATTTTCCAGTCAGCGGTGATGCAAAGAATGCCTATCTGACCATGGCAATGGCACTTCGCAGCACGGGACGCGATATCCTGTTTGCCGCCTGCAACTGGGGCATGTATGATCCATCTGGCTGGATGCGCTCTCATGGTGCGCACAGCTATCGTTCCACCGGAGATATCTTTGACGGACCAAAGAGCTACAAGGATCTTTTCATCAGTCAGGCAGAAAATGTGGAGAACAATGCGCCAGGCTGCTGGAACGATATGGATATGCTGATTGTCGGTATGCATGGAAATGGCAATGTCGGCATCGGAGGCTGCAGCGATCTTCAGTATCTGCAGCACTTTGCAATGTGGGCATTTTTAGGCTCTCCGCTTATCATCGGCGCTGATCTTCGAAAGCTCGATGAGGCCAATAAGAAAACGCTTTTCTGCAAGGGCTTAATTGACATCAATCAGGACGAGGAATGCCGCCCGCCATTTTTAGTTGATCATGCAGATACCAGAAAATATACTTTTGCAAAGCTTTTGTCTGGAAATCGAATTGCAATTGCATTCTTTAATTTAGCTGCTGAGGATCAGTGGAGTCAAAATGTAGGCATCTGTTTTGATGATCTTGGTATTCATTCAGAGTCTGGCATTCGCCTTCAGCTGACCGATGCGATCACCGGTGAGGATCTTGGTATCTACGAAGACAGCTATGCAACAAAAATTGCTCCTGATGAGTCAAAGGTAATCATTGCCAAGCTTGTTTTCCCTGAATAATATAATACAAAGCAAATACCCCTCTGCCGACTCGAATTCCGGCAGAGAGGTCCCATTCAATCTGTTTTGAGGTAAACTATGAATACTACTTATTCAACTGCTGCATGTGATAAATGCAAACAGTGCGGCCGCATCCTTACTAAAGATGAGGTCGGCCTGCATAAAAAACTTTATAATCGCGGTGCAACTTCGTATTTTTGCATTGACTGCAGCAGCCGCTATCTTGAGGTTTCTGTCCCGCTTCTTCAAAAGAAAATCGAAGAATTTAAAGCGATGGGGTGTACGCTGTTTCTTTAAGTCGAGAATGAAATAATTACCGCTCAATTCTGGAAGCCTTCTTATCAATATACATTTTCTGATCTGCTTCCTCATATGCCTGCTCAAAGGAAAACTCTTCATTTTCAGTTGTTGTCGACACACCGAAGGCAACACTTGGTGTAATAAAAAAGATCTTCCTCAGCCTCAAATTTGAAGCTTTGGGAGATCTTTATTTCAGTTATTCACTTATTTTCGTTCTCTAACCTGCGATATGGAACATATCAATCAAAATAATGAGTGACAAACCATAATAGGTAACAACGGCAACAAGGTCGTTTACCGTGGTGATCAATGGACCAGACGCAACTGCCGGGTCAACATGAATCTTGTGGAAAAACATCGGAATTACGGTTCCGACCATACTGGAAATTACCATCGCTGTCACCAATGCACCACCAACGCAGCCTGCGATTAAAAATCCATGCAGCCAATCATATCCCTTGAAGAAATGAATGTATACGCCAAGTACAACGAGTGTCATCGCGCACAGCACAAGTCCATTCATTAGACCAATTCGTGCTTCCTTGAGCACAAGACCAACCTTCTGCTTTGCCTTTAAGTTCTCATCCATCAGAACACGGATGGTAACAGCAAGGGACTGGGTTCCAACATTACCTGCCATATCAAGAACCATCGACTGGAAACAGATGACAACTGGAAGTACAGCTACTACCGACTCAAACATACCAACCACAGAAGAAACGACCATTCCAAGGAACAAAAGCGCAACCAGCCACGGGAGCCTCTTTTTCATACTCTGAACAGTTGTTTCGTTTAAATCTTCCTCTGCGGTCAAACCACCGAGCTTTGCGTAATCATCACCCATCGCGTCATCGACCAGCTCTACTACATCAGAGGAAGTGATGATACCGGCAATCTTACCTTCCTGCGTCAAAACAGGAAGCGAATCCTCTGCGTATTCCTTGATGCGATCCACGCAGTCATCGGTCTTTTCATGATCAATCAAATATGGATAGGAACGGCTGATAATACTCTCAAGCGTATCCTTCTCTCTTGCTACAATTAAATCCTTCAGATCAATCGCACCATAATACTTATCTTGCTCATCCACAACATAGATGGTGGAAATGTTGTCGTTCTCTCCGGCCTGCTTGACAAGCTCGCGCATCGCCTGTCGAATCGTTAAATCATTGCGAATGCAGATATAGTTCGTTGTCATGCTGCTTCCGATCTCATCATCGTCATAAGACCAAAGAAGCTTGACATCCTCGGATGCCTCCTGATCCAGACGTTTAACGATCTCGGCTTTTCTCGATTCGTCCATGTCCTCGAGGACATCAACGGCATCATCGGAATCCATGTGAGAAACGACATTTGCTGCCTTCTCTAAGGAAAGTTCTTCCATGTATGGCCCTGCATCATCGAGGTATGCAAAAATCTCTGCGGTACGATCGACACCAAGAATGCGGTACAGACGCTGTCTTTCCTGTGGCGTCAGCCTTTCCAAAATCTCTGCGATATCATTGTCATGATAATCGGACAGGCGATCTTCCAGCTCTTTCTCACTTAATGAACTGGAAATGAGTGCTTCCAATTCTTCCAAGTGCTGGCTTTTGCTATCGTTTAATGTTTTCATTTGTTTTGCCTCCTTACTTATCCAAAATTTTTCATTGTGATAAAAAGGACTTGTTTTTCTGCGGTACAAAAGGCAATATCAATGAATCATCAATCGACCAATGCAACGAGGCTTATTCTTATAGCTGACTGCATGACCATAATATTACGGCACTGCAACAAATCGCAATGCATTGCACCACAGTTTCTACTTCGCCCTATACTATCGCAACCATCCATAAAACTTCACCTCCGTTATTTTTTTGCTTTTGCGCATCTTTGTTTTGCCCAGGTCTTGTTATCGATAAGATTTCGTATCTTATTTTCTATCCTATTTTTCCCTGGCAACTTCTTATTATAGTCTCCCACTTTTCATTTTTCAACCCGTGAATTGCAAAATTCGCGTAAATTTTTTGTTTAGAATTACTGTTTAAGAAAGCCCACGATCAAAACCGTGGGCTGAAAAATAGTTTTCTTCTTTTTTCTTTTATTTTCTCTTGCTTTCTTTAATTTACTCGATTGATCATCTCGCTATGCACCTTTCTTCTCACGAAGACAAAGCAGCATACCTGCATAACAATCGTGAGTCCCCATGATACCGGGTAGGAAATAAACAGAATATCAAGTGCGCGATGCTGTGGAAATACTACATAAATCCAGAAAATTCGGGTTCCAACGGTTCCGATAATGGAAAGAATCATCGGCACAGTGGATCGTCCCATTCCACGCAGCGCACCTGGAATCAAATCCATGAGGCCGCATAAAAAGTACGTCAACGTCGTGTACGAAAGAATTTCCATTCCGCTTTTAATCACCTCTGGCTCGTTATTGTAAACACTTAAAATCTGTGGGCCAAATCCATAGAAAGCACCTCCCATAACACCTGCAACGATGACCGATAAGATCACACAGTCAATCAGCACACGATCCATACGCTTTGTCTTTCCGACACCATAATTCTGACTGGTAAAGCTCATACATGCCTGTGTAACAGAATTGATGGACGCATACAAAAAGCCGAGCAGGTTGTTCGCTGACGTATAGCCAGCCATGGCAATGGAACCAAACGAATTGACAGAAGACTGTAACAACACATTGGAGAAATTAATAACTGTACTCTGAATTCCTGCTGGCACACCTACCTGGAAAATCTGCTTTAAATAAACACCCTTAATGGTGAGCTTTGAAAAATGCAGCTGATAGCCCTCATCCGTCGTATTGCACAGGCAGCGAAGCACCAGAACGCAGGAAATAAACTGTGAAATTACGGTTGCAATCGCAACACCTGCCACATCAAGATGGAATGCAATAACAAGAATTAGATTTAATATGGCATTTACCACGCCTGCGATAATTAAAAAAACAAGCGGGCGCTTTGTGTCTCCAACGGCACGTAACACTGCCGCACCATAATTATACAGCATAAAAAATGGCATACCAATAAAATAAATCTTCAAATACAGTGCTGCCATATCAATGACATCAGGTGGTGTCTGCATCAGTTCCAATGCCAGTCGTGAAAATACAATTCCAACCACCATCATAACGACACCGCTGATTGCCGCAAATAGAATGGAAGTGTGAACCGTCTCGGACATTTCTTTCATTTTGCGTGATGCGAAAAAACGCGCTGCTAATACATTCGTTCCAAGCGAAATGCCGATGAAAAAATTCGTAAACGTGCTGATTAGTGCACTTGTCGAACCGACGGCCGCAAGCGGCTTGCTGCCACTGAATTGTCCTACTACAATGATATCCACTGCGTTAAACAGCAGCTGTAGAATGCCGGACAGTAGCAGCGGCAAAGCAAAACTAATCAGCTTATCCATAATCGAGCCGTTGATCATATCAATTTCATATTTCTTATTGTCTTTCATAAAAACTACTTCTTTCTGTCGTACAAATTTTATTGTACTAATTCTGTCTTATTCTATCTTATTCTTTCTGCCTACTCATTTCTATTGTTTTGTTATCCGATTATTCCCCAATCGTATTTTCCAGACGACCAATCATTTCGATTTCACAAATTACCGTATCGCCTGTCTTTAAAAACTTCGGCGGGTTAAAACCCATACCGACACCTGCCGGGGTGCCAGTGGCGATTACCGTTCCTGCAAGAAGCGTCATACCTTCGCTCAACTCCTCAATTGCACCGCCAATTGTCTGAATCATAAATCCAGTATTGCTGTTCTGACGAAGTTCACCATTTACAAAGCTTCGAATGCCTAAACTTGCAACATTTCCGATCTCATCCTTTGTCACAATACATGGACCAATCGAAGTCAGCTTATCGAGACTCTTTCCGAGATACCACTGCTTATGGCGTGTCTGCAAATTGCGCGCACTAAAATCATTGATGATCGTATATCCAAAAATGAAATCTTCTGCATCCTCTGCCTTTACGCCTTTTGCATCCTTACCCAGTACAACGCCAAGCTCCGCCTCATAGTCCAGACTGTCCACTAAGCCCTTGTAGCTTGGAATCGTCTCTTTATCGCCAGCAGCCTCGCTGACACGCTTTGAGAAATAAATCGTGTAAGGCTTATCTTTTGCAAAAGCCTCCTTCGAGAATGCACTCGCTTCCTTTGCATGCTCAGAATAATTGATTCCAAGGCATACGACATCCTGTCTTGGACGCACAATCGGCGCTAAAATCGCAATCTCATTTAACGCATATGCCGTCTTACCTTCCTTCTCATTTTCAAGCTGAGCCTTCTGCTCATTGGTAATCGTACAAACAAGATCTGTCATATCGGCAAATTTCATGCCGTACTCTTCTATTTTATATAAAGAAGGATCTTTCTCAAAGCCTACAAAAAGCTGCTGTTTTCCTTCTAATTTTCCTGTATAAAAACGCATTTTATGCCTTCTTTCTCTCAATACGTAAATGGCGGCGAGGCGAATGTGCTTTACGAGACGGGACGTTGTAGCAGGCCCGTTGTCAAAATACACTTACGTTGAAAACGTGTGGTGGGGTCCTGCGGAATTGGGCCCGTCGACAAAGTCACTTCGCCGAGACGCCTTCGTAGAACTTCCGGGCTGCACTTTCTCGCAGAACTTCCAGGTTGCACTCGTTATCGAATCAGCTGCCCCTCAATTCCATCAAAATCAATCGTGCGTGCAGTTCCATCCTTCAGCGTGATGGTAACCGGGCCGTATCCTCCGCACTTCTTTGTATCGGTATAATGTACCTTTTCGATCGGGAAAATTTCATCCTCGGTGAAATCCTCAAGACTTTCCTTTGTGATGACCTGAGAAATCAGCACATACGGCTGATAGCCATATTTCTTCTCTCTTGCAGTCTTTGCATAGACTACAATCGAATTCTCAGAATCCGGATTGGTTCCAGTGCTCTTGATAATTTCAAGCTCATCCCAGCCATCATAGATCGTCATCGCCATCTGCTTTTCTTTGCCAGTATGATCATGTCCCTTTAAGATGATTGCCATTGCGCCATCCTTCGTCTTTTCGATGATTTCGGTTCCATTATCCGGGAAACCATAAGAGCCAAGTGTCAGGCGAATCGGACAGCTAAATAAGCGAAGCTTGTCCGCACGAATCACACCATACGGAACGGTAAAGTCAGCCAGATTCATTGCCTGTATCCAGTGGCACTCACGTTCCAGATCATAATGAAAGAACTGGCGGCGATACAAAACATCATCTTTCAGGCCATGCCAATAGGTCACATTGCCCTTCTGGGTCTCATTTGCCACACCATCATAAAGTACATACTGCTGTGCCTCAACATCTGGCGCAACTGCTGACTCCCACGGGTACTTCGTGTTGAAGCAAAGCTTACTGTAATTCCACATGCCATGGTCGTCCTTCTTATTCTTTACGACCTTACCGGTACGAAGAATCGTTTCGCCGTTTGCCTGATGATTGGAGAAGCAAAGTGCCGGACCGTCCAATGCCGTCACCTTGATGCCCTTGCTTCCAAGTGTGTCCCATGTACCATTGTTTTCGGTTGCTGTCCAGAATGGATGATCTGCCGGAAGATGCAGACAAAGGAATGCCTTTCCTAACCAGAACGGAGACTCTGCGCAGGAGTAGCCCTGTACGAGCGGTGTAAACTGGCCATAGAAGCCAAGTGTCGGAACACCTTTAAATAAGAAGTCATCTCTTGTCAGAAACTGAAGCAAGGAACCAGAGGAAATGCGTCTTGCAAGACCCGGATCTGCGGTGCTGTGATGTAACATCATATTTCCATCAAATGCACTCGTTGCGGCATTACGGTAAATGTTGCTTCTGCCCCACATATTAGTGAAGCCGTCGCGGTCAAAGAAATCCGCATAGGTTTCCATCAGCTTATTGGAATGCTCCTCAAACTTTGCTGCGATATATGGCTGCTTCTCATAGCCGTACCACAAATTCCAAATCGGCGCATATACGTTGAATGCCCAGCAGGAATAGTAATCAAAGGAATGACCATCGCGGTACCAGCCATCGCCTGCATAGTAAGCTAAAATGCTCTGTGCATGATCAAGCATGATCTCCTCGTCGATCTCATAGCCTGCCATATCAAGGAATGCCATATCAAGCATATTAAACAGACGCCAGTTCTGTGGAACGGTGTTGCCATCTGCATAGCCTCTCAAAAACTCAGCGATGACATCCTTTTCTTCCTTGGTATAGGTATCCCAGATCTCCTCCTTGCACACCCAAAGACAAATGACAAGTGCGCAAGTCTCTACGGTCTGCTGGAATGCTCTATTGTGATCGCCAGCCATCTCCTGCAGCTCCTCATAGCGACCTACCGATACCGGATCGCCCTTTGTGCACGCGCGAAGCACTTGTGCTTTATAATAATCACGAATCGAATAGCCGCACAGATTCAGCTTTGGATTGTTATGAATTAACGGTGCTGCGATAAAGAAAGAACGCGCCAGACCCTCAAAATACTCCGCCTTAAATTCCCATATTGCGTCCGCACTGTGCGGATAGGTAACCTTTGTCTCTTTTCGAGGCATAACAACCGGGTCCTGAAAATGGGCAATGTTTTTGAATACACCCTCCAACAGATATTCGCCTGCCTCAATCCAAGACTGGCGTGTAAGTCCTGTATATGGGCTTACGGTATAATCCAATGTTTTCGGCACAAATGCCATGATTGTTTCCCTCCTGTTTTTTGTTTTTCACTAAACTTGTAATATTTCAGAGCCATGCCTCGATTTTGCATAGTTCTGAATCCTTAAATACATACCAAATAAAAAATGCTTGCCAGATAAATAATTCTTACCAGATAAACAATTCTTCTCCGGTTAGCTTCCAGATTGCTTCTATATAATAGTAATCACCGTACACAATCGGGAAGTTGTGATTCTCATCGCCGTAAGCTGCGGTACAGCGCTCCAGCAGATAGTCTGTCTTTGAATCATAGTTGCAGCTCTTTTCGTCAAGTGCCTTTAACATGCGCACTGCCGCATCCAAATATGCCTGCTTTTTCCACTCCTTTGCCACCTTGGACAGTTCGATCAAACCACACGCTGCCACACCTGCTGCGATATCATCCTCCCAGTCACAGTCTGACGGCTGACGAAAATCGACCGGAATCAATCCACTCTCTGGAATACAGGAAATAAAGTAATCGGCTACCTTCTCTGCGGTGTCCAGATAACGCTCCTTCTTTGTATGAAGAAAACTCAACGTAAAGCCATACAGTGCCCAGCTCTGACCTCTTGTCCAGGAAGAACCCTTTGCATAGCCCTGTCCGCCGTAGGAACGGTTGATATCACCTGTTACCGGATCAAACTCAACGATATGTCTTGCAGAACCATCCTCGCGGATAAATGCCTGAATCGCGGTATCTGCATGCTTTGTTGCAATGTGATAATATCTCGGATCGCCAGTCTGTTCATATGCCCAATACAGAAGCGGAAGATTCATTGTACAGTCAATGATTGCCCAACCGTTTCTTCTCTTATCGGTGTTTCCATTCCATGCAACGATGAAGTTTCCCGCCGGATTGAAACGTCCTGCCAGATTGGAAGCAGCCATTAATGCTCTGTTTTCAGACTTCTTGTCGCCGGTCAGACGATACTTTGCAACGGAGGTCGGCAGCCAACGGAATCCACTGTCGTGATCCATCACCCAGTAATTATTCAGCGCCGCATCCAGCTTTCCCTCGGTCTCCTCTGCATTCTCACGGTAAATTTCTTCACCAGTTGCCTTGTAGAGCTGCCACATCATGCCGCCCCAGAAACCGTTAGTCCACCAGCCAATTTTTTCACCAGAGCAATCATTCCACATGCCATTTTCTGCCGTGTACGGAATTTTTCCGCGGTTTCTCTTTGCAACCTCGAGCTCCTTTGTCTTAATTTTCTGCGCAACTTCCTGCGCCCATTTCTGATAATCCATTTTCGCATCCACCTTTCTGTTTTTGCTGAAATCATTGTAGCATACAAGTGCAAAAAATACCATTGGCAAAAATGAATTTTACTGATATCATAGATCTACAAAATAGATCTACAAAATAGGTCTACAAAATAACTCAAAAAACAAATTTACAAAACAAAGAAATGGAGAATTGATTTTTATGGTTAGACAAATTATACATATTGATGAAGAAAAGTGCATTGGCTGCGGTCTGTGCGCGGATGCCTGTCACGAGGGTGCCATTGCAATGGTAAATGGAAAGGCAAAGCTGATGCGCGAGGATTACTGCGATGGATTTGGCGATTGCCTTCCGGCCTGTCCTGCGGATGCAATTTCGTTTGTGACACGCGAAGCCCCGGCTTACGATGCGGCGGCAGTGGAGGCTGCGAAGCTAGAAAAAGCTTCGAAAACAACAAATGAGGCAAAGCCGGTTGCTGCAACCACATCTACAGCCACTTCCTCAACTATCTCTGGGCTGAAATTAACTGGTGCGCCAGTTCACACCGGCTGTCCGGGATCCCGAGCTCAATCTTTTTCACAACAGACTCCAACTCACACTGGCTGTCCTGGTTCTGCTGCAAAATCCTTGCAGGCTACTCATGCCTGTCCAGGCTCTGCCTCCCGCGATCTGGAAGCTGTCGGCTCCTCTGCCCTGTCTCAGTGGCCGATTCAAATTAAGCTCGTCCCGATAAATGCACCTTATTTTAATGGATCGGATCTTCTCATCGCTGCGGACTGTACCGCTTACTCCTACAGCCGTTTCCATGAAGATTTCATTAAGGGACGCATCACACTGATCGGCTGTCCAAAGCTTGATGAGGGCGATTACAGCGAAAAGCTGGCGGAAATTTTTGCATCAAATGAAATTAAGAGCATTCATCTGGTTCGCATGATGGTTCCGTGCTGCGGCGGATTAGCAAGAGCTGTAGCAAATGCGATTGCTGCCTGTGGCAAGCAAATTCCTTGCACCATCACCACGATTTCCCCGCAAGGCGAGATTATTCGCAAAGAAACGCTCTAACGGACTTTGTTCCTTTAACTGCAATCGACTGCCATGCGTTGCTTGGCTATTTTGAACTAGAAAGGATTTCATTACATTATGTCTTGTACCAATACACCATTGCACAATGAATTACTTGGCGCTGTGATCGGCCTTGCCCGCACCTGTGCCAACAATCCCAAAACGGATGACACGGATCGCCTTCTCTTTACCGCGCTTCGCGTATCCGCAAATGCGAACGCAAATGAGCAGACACTCACCGCGATGATTCGCCGTGTGAACGAGGAAAAAGCCATCATCTCCCCGGGCTGTGCGACCTGTGTGGCTCGCTGCGGCAACACGGATAATTACGATATGACGCTTTTATGGGATGCACCAGATGCGATTCGTGATGCAAAGCTTGCAATCTTAGAAAATGCACAGGCACTCGCCGAAAAGCTGATGCAAACAAAAAATGAGGAGATTCCCGAAGGAACCATTCCCCGTCTGTATCATGCACTTTTTATGGTAAAGGAAGACTGGGACGCCGAGCCGCTGCGTGAACTTGCAGATTCCATTGCCTCTCTTTAAAGATTTTTGCTACTTTGTTCTGGACAAACGCTTCTTTTGTCAGTATAATAATGCACAGGCAATTTGCCTACTGGTTCGAAACCCTCCCAGTATAAAAAACTAGGCAATATGCGTTCAATCTTCCGAGTCGCTCGATTTGTTTGTTTCATTCGATCGACTCGGATTGTGAGAGCGCTGTTTTCGCTGTAGTTTTTGAGGTGTTCAAAATTCACGCGAAGGCAGCGCTCTTTTTTGCTGCCCTTTCGCGTAAGAGAAAGGAACATACTTATTATGCGAAAAAAAGTAATTATCGACTGTGATCCGGGCATTGACGACAGCCTTGCGATCATGCTGGCCCTCTCTCTTGAGGAGATTGAGGTGCTTGGAATTACGATTGTCTGCGGAAATTCTCCGACCGAGATGGGCGCAGGCAATGCAGCAAA
>CAVCXB010000028.1:0-27378 GCA_963605535.1 Wujia chipingensis | reverse complement strand
AGAGCGTCTGACTACGGATCAGAAGGCCGGGGGTTCGAATCCTCTCGCGTACATTCCCCTTAAGCGGTTCTTGCAAGAGCAAGAACCGTTTTTTCGTTTCCCAAAACAACAGTTTACTTTCCAATCGGTTAATGATATAATAAAAAAACAAATATTATTTGAAAGACGGAGGGTATCTCGATGAGAATCTATCGTACAAAGGACTATAAGGAAATGAGCCGCAAGGCAGCCAATCTGATTTCGGCACAGGTTATTTTAAAGCCAGACTGCGTATTAGGACTGGCAACCGGCTCTACTCCAATTGGAATTTATGATCAGCTGGTTGAGTGGTATCACAAGAAGGATATCGACTTTTCAGAAGTAACGACTGTAAATCTGGATGAGTACCGTGGCCTGACCAGAGACAACGATCAGAGCTACTATTATTTCATGCACACCCACTTCTTTGATCGCATCAACGTGCGCCCAGAGCACACTTTTATTCCGGATGGTACCTGCGCAGACAGCGAGTATGAGTGCCGTCGCTACGAGGAGCAGATCCGCTCTCTCGGTGGAATCGACATGCAGCTGCTTGGTCTTGGACGTAACGGACACATCGGTTTTAATGAGCCATCTGACAGCTTCGCAAAGGCAACACACTGCGTAGATCTGACGCAAAGCACCATTGATGCAAATAAGCGTTTCTTCGCATCTGAGGCTGACGTACCGCGTCAGGCATACACCATGGGTATCGGAACCATTTTACAGGCAAAGAAGATCCTGCTTGTTGCAAGCGGTGAGGATAAGGCAGAAGCAATTCGCAACACGCTGTTCGGATCAGTTACTCCATCTGTTCCAGCATCCATTCTTCAGATTCATCCAGATGTTACCATCGTTGCAGATGAGGCCGCTCTGTCCCTGTGTAAACTGTAAATGACAAGAAGGAAAATGAAATGATGAAAATTTTAAATGCGAAGATCTGTACCAATGGTGAGATCTTTGACGGTGAAGTTACAGTAGACGGTGAGCGCATTGCTGCGTGTACGAAAAAGGATGTTTCATCATGCACAGATGGCACGCATACCGATCGCGCAGCAACGGATTCTGCGGATACCGCAGGTGCCGTTATTGATGACAGTGATGCAGTGATTGACGCGAAGGGGATGTATGTGATTCCGGGTCTGTTGGATATTCATTTCCACGGCTGCGTAGGTTACGATGCGTGCGATGCATCCAAAGAATCATTTGATAAGATGGCAGCATATGAGGGCAGCCAGGGCGTACTGGAGATTTGCCCAGCGACGATGACCTATCCGGAAGATAAGTTGTCCGAGATTATGGACATCGCAGCTGATTATGAGAGTCCAGAGGGCGCTGATTTTCTTGGCTTACACTTAGAGGGTCCATTCATCAATCCGAATCGTGTCGGTGCACAGAACTCTGACTACGTGCAAAAGCCAGATGCCGATATGCTTCTTCGCTTGCAGGAGCGCGCAAAGGGACGCATCCGTATCTGTGATGTGGCACCGGAGACCGAGGGTGCGATTGATTTCGTAGAGAAGATCAAGGACCATGTAGCATCAGTATCCATCGCCCATACCTGCACCGATTATGATACTGCAATGCAGGCATTTGAGCACGGTGCGGATCATCTGACACATGGTTTTAATGCAATGCCGGGAATCCATCATCGTAAGCCGGGCCCGCTTTCCGCCGCTGCAGATGCAGGTGCAGATGTAGAATTGATCTGCGACGGTGTACACATTCATCCGGCTGTTGTGCGTCTTGCTTTTAAGCTGTTTACAGATGAGCATGTGATTCTCATCAGTGATACAATGCGTGCGTGTGGTCTTGAGGATGGCTGCTACGATCTGGGTGGCCAGCAGGTTGACGTTAAGGGAAATCTTGCAACACTTGCTTCCGATCCGTCCACGATTGCAGGAAGCGTCACAAATCTGATGAATTGCCTTCGCTGTGCAGTCAAGACAATGAAGATTCCGTTTGCGAGTGCCGTAAAGGCTGCTACTCACAATCCGGCAAGAAGCATCGGAGTTCAGGCCGATTATGGCGATGTCGAGGCAGGAAAGTATGCAAATCTTCTGGTTCTTGATGAGGAACTGAACATTGTACATATTATTAAGCGCGGAAAGTTAGTGCGCTAATAATGCGCGAGTTAATAATTCCTGATTGAAGTTACGAGCTTTTTTGCACAAATTTTCAATAAAAAAGACCGATCACAGTTGGAATTTGAATTTTTGCTGTGGTCGGTCTTTTTTGTGCAACTCGTCTCATCGCTACTTTAGGCAGTGATCCGTGAACAACAAAATTTATTTCGTATTCTCAGCTTCCAGCTCGTCCGTCAGGCGGCAGATCTCATCAATGATTCCGCCGATGGTTTCGATGGTGTCAAGAAGCGGTGCATCGGTTGTGATATCAACCTTTGCAAGAGCAGCCAGTTCAACCGAGGTGAGTGTGCTTCCGGCAGCGAGAACCTTCTTCCAGTCATCGACTGCAGGCTGTCCTTCCTTTTCAATACGCTTGCAAACCTGTGTGGCAACGGTCAGTCCGGCGCTGTAGGTGTAGGAGTAAAGTCCCATGTAGTAGTGTGGCTGGCGCATCCAGGTCAGCTCGGCACCGTCGCAGATCTCTACGTCATCGCCCCAGAAATCCTGAAGGGTATTTTTCATGATGGCGCTTAAAGTATCGGCCTGAACACTGCCGCCATTGTCAATGATACGATAAACTTCGCGCTGATAAGCAGCCTCCATCAGATGAGTGACAAAGTTGTGATAGTAGGTGTTGCTGATCTGGCAGGAGAGTACCCAGCGGCGGAAACGTTTGTCATCGCTTGTCTTTAACAGGTAGTGAGCCATCAAAAGCTCATTCATCGTGGACGGTGCCTCTACAAAGTAGGAGGAAACATCGGTGTCAAAGATGGACTGCGTACTGTTGCAGGAGCGGAAATGTCCGACATGACCAAGCTCATGTGCCAGCGTAAAGACGTCTGCCATGCGCTCATTCCAGCTTAACAGGATAAAGGAACCTTTTCCGTATGGGCTTGCGCAGAAGCCACCAGTTGTCTTACCCTGATTCTTTGCAAAATCCACCCAGCGGTCACGGTATGCCTCACGAATCATGTCAACGTACTCTGGTCCCAGAATGGAAAGACCCTTCTCAATATATTCCTTGGACCCTTCAATCGTAACCTTTGGATCATACTCCGGGTCAACGGAAATCTTTAAATCGGCGAAAGTCATACGGTCCAGCTTGTGGATTTTCTTTAAAAGACGTGCATATTTGCGCATGTGAACAGAAAGCTTCGTGGTGATCAGGTCGATCTGACGATCATACAGCTCACGGCTTACCTTTTGACCAAACAGCAGGCTGTCAAATACGCTGTCAAAGCCGCGCAGAGTAGCCAAAGTCTTCTCAGTCTGAACCTGTGCATTATAAGCGGCAGCAGTCGTATTTTCATACTGGGCGAGCTTTTTGCTGAATGCGGCAAATGCGCTGCGGCGAACCTCGGTATCGGCTTCGTATTCATAATCATCCTCAAACAAAGAGTAACCCAGAGGGTATTCCTTATCGTGTGCGTGGAATGAATCAAACTTCATATCAGCAAGTTTCGCCATGTTATAGATCTGATATGGGGTGTTTAAGGTCTGGGACAGAGCAGACAGCGCACGCTCGGTTTCTGGGTGCAGCTGGTGCGGCTTGCGGCGTAGAATATCTTCCAAATAGATGCGGCTGCCACCAGCAATCTCGATGGCTGCCTTCAGTGTTTCCTGGCTCTGTGCAGTGATCTCACTGTCGATAAAGCGCAAACGGCTGTTGATATCGGAGATGATATTCATTACACGGTCATTGCGCTCTTGATTGTGGCTGTCGTAGTAATCGACGGACACGGCCAGATCACAATAATTTCCGGTGAGCGTCATCAGACGAGTCATCTCCTGAAGGTCACTCAGGCAGTCACAGATGGTCTGTGGTGTGGTCAGCTTTCCCTTAAAGCGCTCCTCCATAGAAGCACAGAGTGTTTTCATTTTTTCAACATCCTGATACATCGCCTCTTCGGTCGGATAGATCAGGGAAAGATCCCATGTCAGTTCAACAGGGACTTCATTTCTCATCGCTAATTTCATAAAAATTTACCTTGAATTTTACCTTTCTCTCAATCTGTCGGCTTATGCCGCAGTGGGTGATTTCAGTATAGCCGTTTTATAAGAAAGAATCAATCTCTTGACAGAAAATAAAAAAGTATGATAATATTTTGTCAAGCAAATAAGAGGGAGTAGCGAAATGCCCAGTATTCTTGTATTTGGGGTGGGTTTGAAACCGTCAGCCGATGCATTATGCATCCGTATCAAATGAGAAAGCGAGACTTTTATTGCGGTATGTGCTGTAATACGGGTCTATTTTTATATATGGCACCACTCAGGTGACCGAAGGTCTGACTCAGGGAATGGGAATCGATGCAAAGGCACTTTTATCTGGCATTGTTGGCGGAAAGATTGCAGCAAACACATCGGACAATTCTGCAAATGCAGATTCTGAGGAAGAGGACGAATAAGCAGAAAACAAATAAGTGGAAAAAAAGAGGAAAACGAACGGAATCTAACTGAATGAATCAGACGGCACAATGCAGATCGCGCAGCAATGGGAGACTGTGTTGTGCCGTGTTTTTATTACCAGCTGCGAAAGGGAAATCGTTTACGGTCAATATTGAAGTTAATGGTTTGGTGCAACGCACGACACGGTAAGTTGCCTTGACGGCATAAAGATGCTGTGCTATTATGAGACTAGTCAAAAAAGAAGATAAAAACGAAAGGATTTGTGTATGAAAGATCGTTTTGAAGCAAAGCTTATGCTATTTATCATACCGGCACTTGCCATCTGGGAACTGCTGTATCAGTTTGTCATTATTCGATTGATTCCGGCGGCGAAAAACGATACGGTTCACGGTGTTGGCTTTGTCGTTTTAGTGGCGGCTGTCTGGCTGATTTACCGCAAAAAGGCAGGAGTTGAGAGCGAGGAGGAAGAGTAAAATGCGTAGTATTTTGTTTTCCATCGGCCCGCTCCATGTGTATGGCTATGGCTTTATGATTGCCATTGGTGTGATCTGTGCCTTTGCGATTGGATGCTTCCTTGCAAAGCGTTCTGGCCTCGATGACGATGCGCTTTTTTCGATGGGTCTTGTTGGAATCATCGGCGGTATCATCGGAGCAAAGCTGCTTTACTATATTGTAGAATTTCCGTCTGTGTTGGTAGAACCGTCGATCCTGTTAAACTTTGGTGAGGGATTTGTCGTGTATGGTGGTCTGATTGCAGGATTTCTAAGTCCACTGATCTACACAAAGGCAAAAAAACTTCCCTTCCTGCCGTATTTAGACTGTGCGGTGCCAGGCGTGGCATTTGCACAAGGATGCGGACGAATTGGCTGCTTTTTGGCAGGCTGCTGTTATGGAAGAGAAACATCTGCCTGGTATGGTGTCACATTTCCAGCGGATTCATTGGCACCGGCTGGTGTTGCGTTAATTCCGACGCAGTTGATTTCTGCAGCAGGCGATTTTGTATTTGCGTTGATTCTATTTGCATTGCAAAGAAAGCTGTATCACAAGCGTGAGCAGATGGCAAGTGCAAAAGAAGCAACGAAACAGACTGCAACTGCAAAAAAAACTGCAAAAGAAACTGCAAAAGCGGCAGATGAGCAGGGGGCGGGTGCGGTGACCGCCGTTTACCTGATGCTGTATGCAGTGGGTCGTTTCGTCATCGAGTTTTTGCGAAATGATCCGAGAGGATCAGTTGGCATGCTGTCAACCTCACAGTTTATTGCGATCTTTATGTTTGCAGCAGGTGCAGTGCTCCTTGGCGTTTCTATGAAAAAAAGACGCGCCTGAAGAAGAGAGCTATGAAAAAAGACACGATTGAAGAAGATCGCTATGAAAAAAACGCGCTTGAAGCTTGAAAATAGAAAGGAAGACAACAATGGCAAAGGAAAAAATACCGAAGACAAATGCGATGCGGATTCTGGACCGCCTCAAGATTTCTTATGAGGTATTGTCTTATCCGTGCGATGAGTTTATAGATGGAATCCACACAGCAGACACGCTTGGAATTCCGCATGAGAATTGCTTTAAGACACTGGTTCTTCAAGGAAAGAGCAAGCAGTACAGTGTGTTTGTGCTTCCGATTGAGGAGGAACTGGATTTAAAGGAGTGCGCAAAGGCAGTGAATGAGAAGTCAGTTGAGATGATTCATGTCAAGGATATCAATGCAGTCACTGGTTATATCCGTGGTTGTTGTACGGCACTTGGCATGAAAAAAGAGTATCCGACGATTATCCACGAAAGTGCGCTTGAATGCCCGTATATCTGCGTCAGCGCAGGAAAACTTGGCGTTCAGTTAAAGCTTTCGCCACAGGATTTTATGAAGGCGACAAATGCAAAGGCGCTGAATATTATTCATGGGTAGGAAATTTAATAATACGCCCACTCGGTGAAGTGACTTTGTCGACGGACCCAATTCCGCGGGGTTCCTGTTAAGTTGTCTTTTCGTTCCCGGGACTCCCATTCGCAAAACCGCCCGTTCCGTGCGTCGCTGCTATGCAGCTTTGTTTTGCTCATAAACGGGGAGTCCACTTCGTCCAGTTGATTCATGAAATCCTCATGCAAGCATGGGATTTACATGAATCTTTCTGGACGCGTGAACTTAAGACACTAACATTCACCTCGGGGCTTCATTATATGGAATCTATATAGAAAGGAAATGAAATTCACATGGGAGAACGTTTAACGCAGGGAGATGTAGATAAGATCAAAAAGGAGATCGAATACCGGACCCTTGTTGTAAGAAAAGAGGCGATTGAAGCCGTTCAGGAAGCAAGAGCGCAGGGCGATCTCAGTGAGAATTTTGAGTATTATGCGGCAAAGAAAGATAAGAATAAAAATGAGAGCCGCATCCGCTATTTGGAAAGAATGCTGAAAAACGCCACCGTCATCTCAGACGAGTCGAAGGAGGGCGTTGTCGGTTTAAATAAGGCGATAGAGCTTTACATCGAAGAGATGGACGAGGTACAGAAGTTTAAACTGGTAACTTCTGTGCGCTGTGATTCTATTGAGGGAAAAATCAGCATCGAATCGCCGCTTGGAAAGGCAATCAACGGTCATAAGGAGGGAGACCGTGTCTATGTAAAGGTCAATGAGAAAATGGGATATTACGCTGTGATTCGTTCGATCACCGACGGAGACGACAGCGATGATGAAATAAGACCATATTAAGACAGTAAGACTGGAATAAGGTCGTATCAAATCGCAATAAGATTATAATAGGAGCATAATAATAAGATCATATTACGATCGTATTGATGAAAGAAATGTCAACGGCATGAAAGGAGATATATGAATATGACAGATTTAGTGCACAACAAAGAACGTCTCGATGCATTTCACGCACGAGCAAAAGAACTGATCAGTCAGATGACACTTGAGGAGAAGGTGTATCAGACACTGTACAACGCACCGGCGATTGAACGTCTGGGTATTGCATCCTACAACTGGTGGAATGAGGCGCTGCACGGAGTAGCAAGAGCTGGTACAGCGACCGTTTTTCCACAGGCAATTGGTCTGGCGGCAACCTTCGACGAGGACTTTATGGAAGAGATTGGAGATGCTGTATCCACCGAGGCGCGCGCAAAGTTTAATATGCAGCAGGAGTTTGGTGACCATGATATCTATAAGGGACTGACCTTCTGGGCGCCGAATATCAATATTTTCCGCGATCCACGCTGGGGCAGAGGCCATGAGACGCTTGGCGAGGATCCGTATCTGACCTCACGTCTTGGTGTGCGCTACATTGAGGGAATGCAGGGACATGATGAGAAGTATTTAAAGACAGCAGCCTGCGCAAAGCATTTTGCAGTGCACAGTGGACCAGAGGGAATGCGCCATTACTTCAATGCAGAAGTATCAAAGAAGGATCTTTTTGAGACGTATCTTCCAGCATTTAAGGCTTGTGTACAGGAAGGAAAGGTAGAGGCCGTTATGGGTGCCTACAACCGCACAAACGGTGAGCCGTGCTGCGGAAGCAAAACCTTGTTAAAGGATATTTTGCGTGACGAATGGGGCTTTGAGGGCCATGTCACCTCCGACTGTTGGGCCATCAAGGACTTCTATGAAGGTCATAAGGTAACAAAAGACGCAGAGGAGTCTGTAGCACTTGCGATGAACAATGGCTGTGATTTAAACTGCGGTACCTTGTTTGTTTATCTGCTCGATGCCATTCGCGACGGCCTTGTAAAAGAGGAGCGCCTCGACGAAGCACTTGTCAATCTCTTTACCACCCGCATGAAGCTGGGCGTTTTCGACAAGGCAGAGGACAATCCGTACAACCAGATTCCATACTCTGTTGTCGATTCCGAGCCGATGCAGCAGTTAAACCTCACCGCAGCGAAGCGCTGCCTGACGTTGCTAAAAAATGGGGGTCAGGCACCATTAAAAAATTCTAAAATTTTACCGCTCGACAAGGAGAAGATACATACCATCGGCGTGATCGGACCGAATGCGGATAACCGCAGAGCACTTGTTGGCAACTACGAAGGTACTGCATCCCGCTATGTGACCGTTCTGGAAGGCATCGAGGATTACGCAAAGGAGCATCCAAAGGCAAACGGCGAGAAGATGCGCGTAATGTATTCCGAAGGCTGCCATCTGTATAAGGATCGTACCAGCAACCTGGCTGACCGTCAGGACCGACTGGCAGAGGTCAAGGGTGTCTGCAAGGAAAGTGATGTCGTAGTTGTATGCCTCGGCTTAGACGCCGGTCTTGAGGGCGAGGAGGGCGATGCAGGAAATGAGTTTTCCAGCGGCGATAAGCTTGATCTGAGATTCCCAGGACTTCAGAATGAGGTGTTCGAGGCAGCATGCGAGAGCGGCAAGCCAGTGATTTTGCTTGTGCTTGCGGGCAGCGCAATGGATCTGAGCTGGGCCGACGAGCATGTGGACGCGATCATGCAGTGCTGGTACCCGGGCGCGCAGGGCGGAAATGCTATCGCACAGATTCTGTTTGGCGATGCTTGCCCACAGGGACGTCTGCCGATTACATTGTATCGCACCACCGAGGAACTTCCTGATTTCACCGATTACAGCATGGAGGGACGAACCTACCGCTATATGAAGAATAAGCCACTGTATCCGTTTGGTTATGGTTTATCGTACACCGAATTTGTAATTAGTAACATCGCACTCAACACGCAGAAAATCACGCCAGACGGTATTGACATCACCGCAGAGGTTACCAATATCGGTGAGATGGACGGTACACAGACCATTCAGGTTTATGTGAAAGCCGACCGAGAAGGCACGCCGAATGCGCAGTTAAAGGGAATTGCAAAGGCAGCCCTCAAAAAAGGTGAGACAAAGATTGTTCAGATTCATTTAGATGAGGACGCCTTTGGATTGTGTGACGAGGACGGCGTAAAGCAGGTGCTTCCGGGAACCTATCACATCTTTATCGGTGCACAGCAGCCAGACGAGCGCAGCACCGAACTGACCGGCGAGGTATGCAGCAGCGTAGTCGTAAGGGTGCCAGACACCATAAAAAGAAAATAAAAAATATAAAATTTATATAAATAGACTGCAGTAGTCGCAGCAACTAGAAAAGACAAACAGGAGGTACGAATCATGTATTATATTGGAATTGACCTTGGAACATCCGCCATTAAGCTCCTTTTGATGGAAGGAAATGGAACGATTTGCAACATCGTATCAAAGGAATATCCGCTCTCCTTCCCAAATCCGGGTTGGTCCGAACAGAACCCATACGATTGGTATGATCAGATGATCGTAGGAATCAAGGAGTTAGTAAACGGTTTTGATACCACTCAGGTAGCAGGAATCAGCTTTGGCGGTCAGATGCACGGTCTTGTTATTCTTGATGAAAACGATAATGTTATTCGCCCGGCAATTCTTTGGAACGATGGCCGTACAACAGAAGAAACCGATTATCTGAACAATGTGATCGGAAAGGATAAGTTGTCCGAGTACACTGCAAACATTGCATTTGCAGGCTTTACCGCACCGAAGATTCTGTGGGTAAAGAAGCATGAGCCGGACAATTTTGCACGCATTAAAAAGATTATGCTGCCAAAGGATTACTTGGCATATCGTCTGACCGGCGTGTTCTGCACCGATGTATCCGATGCCTCCGGTATGCTGTTGTTTGATGTGAAAAATCGTTGCTGGTCAAAGGAAATGTGCGAGATCTGTGGTATCAGCGAGGATATGCTCGCAGGTATCTATGAGAGTTACGAGAAGGTAGGATGCGTCAAGGCCGATGTGGCAGCAGGGCTTGGTCTGACCGATCATGTAACCGTAGCAGCTGGAGCTGGTGATAACGCAGCAGCCGCAGTCGGAACCGGAACCGTAGGCGAAGGACGCTGCAACATTTCTCTTGGAACGAGCGGCACCATTTTTATTTCTTCTAAGAACTTCCGCGTGGACAGCAACAATGCACTTCACGCATTTGCACACGCAGATGGCACTTATCATCTGATGGGCTGTATGCTGAGTGCTGCATCCTGCAACAAGTGGTGGATGGAAGAGATCTTGCAGACAAAGGAATTTGCAAAGGAGCAGGCCGATATCACAAAGCTTGGTGAGAATCATGTCTACTTCCTGCCGTACCTGATGGGCGAGCGTTCCCCGCACAACAATCCAAAGGCAAGAGGAACCTTTATCGGCATGACAATGGACACCACCAGAGCCGATATGACACAGGCTGTACTTGAGGGCGTAGCTTTTGCGCTCAGAGATTCTTTTGAGGTGGCAAAGTCACTCGGAATCGACATCAAGCGCACCAAGATCTGTGGCGGCGGCGCAAAGAGTCCGCTGTGGAAGAAGATGATTGCAAACATTTTCAATATCAGCGTTGACGTGATCGAGAGTGAGGAAGGTCCGGGACTTGGCGGTGCGATGCTTGCAGCAGTTGCCTGCGGTGAATATGCATCCGTAGAGGAAGCAGCGGAAAAGATCGTAAAGGTGATCGACACCGTAGAGCCAGATCCAGAGCTGGCAGCAAAATATGAGGCGCGTTATCAGCAGTTTAAGCAGATCTATCCGGCCTGCAAGTCCTTATTTGATATCATTGCATAAGAAACGTATTGCAAACGTATCACAAAAAATGCGATAACAAGTACCATAAACCATAAAAGTACGATAAAAAATGCGATAACAAGTGTTACAAAAATGTGATAACGTATTTACGTATTTGTATTTACGTATTTATGAAGTCTCCACGCCCATGCGGTGCATCGCTCCTATGGACGTGGTACTCTGCCAGATTTAATAGAAACGAAGGGAAAATGAGTATGGACGAGAGTGATTTCTCAAAGTTTGGACAGAATATCCGCGATACCGTCTCTGATGCGGTAAATTCGGCTATGGAATCAATGGATTTTTCGGGATTAAGCGAAAAAGTTTCTGCGACAGCCGACCACATTGTGGAGGAGACGGTCAATGCATTTGGAGGAACATACAGCCGAAACGGCAACAAGAGAAATGTCACCTTCGGCACGAGGGCGCGTGAGAATGCGGTGTACCCGGAAAAGACCGACGAAGAGAAGCTGGCGCTTCGTTTTGTTCCGAAGGTGCCAGGAAAAGTGTCCGGTACCCTTATGTGTACCTTCGGAGGGATTGGAACGGCAGGATTTGGCATTCCAGCATTTATTTTGCTGGCGCTAGGCCTGGCGGGACATCCAATTGTGCTCAGTCTTGGTGTGATTGGCTTCTTGCCATTTGCGATTGCTTCTGGTGCGCTTTTAAAAAGTGGATGTGACCGCTTAGGGCGTATCAGCCGTTTTGAACGATATAAAAGATGCATCGGTACAAAGGCACTTTGCGCAGTGCGAAGCTTAAGCGGAGCGGTCGGTCTTCCTGAAAAGAAGGTACGCCGTGAGATCGAGAGCATGATTGCCAAGGGCTATTTTCTGCAAGGTCATATGGACGATGAAAAGAGCTGTCTGATCCTTGATGATGAGACGTATCAGCTTTACTTGCAGTCCAAGGAGCAGGTAGAAAATGCCAGACGTCAGGGCCGTGGCACAGCAAATGCATCTACTCAGGAGGCGTCATCATCAGCTGCATCGTCAAAGAATAGCAAAGACGTGCAGAGGGCGCTTGAGGTTGGAATGGAGTATATTCGTCAGATTCGTCAGATCAATGATGAACTTCCGCAGCCGGTCATCACTGAAAAGTTAAGCCACCTCGAGGAAGTAATCGGGCTGATTTATCTGCGTGTGGAGAAGACACCAGAAAAGCTTAGCTCCTTAAAGCATTTTACCGATTATTACCTGCCGACAACGATGAGGCTTGTCACTGCATACCGCGATTTAGACCACGTTGACACGGAAAATGCAAGGCAGTCCAAAGAGCAGATCGAGCGCACGCTTGACACAATTAACGATGCCTTTGATAAGCTGTTAGACAGCTTATATGAGGAAGATCGCATGAACATTCAGGCGGATATTGCCGTGTTAAAGACACTTCTTGCACAGGAAGGACTTGTCGATGACGGGCTTCATGCACAGTAAGCGGCCCAAATAAATTTCTGTGCAGGTGAAATTTTATGTGAGTGAATTTCTATGCAGGTGAATTTTTACACGGATAAATTTCTAGGCAGATAATATGCAGATAAAATGAGAGGAATATAAAAATATGGGAGAAAACTTAAAAATAGATCAGGCAGTCCCGACACTGACCTTTGAGCCATTTGCAGATCAAAAGGCAGAAACGCCAAAGATACAGCCGACTGAGCCACCAAAACCGCCCAAGCCAGTTTACGAAGAGGAATCTTTGTTAAACGAGCAGGAGAAAAAGCAAGTCGAGGCATTTGCCGCAAAGATTGATCTGACGGATTCTACGCTTGTACTGCAGTATGGTGCAGGTGCTCAGAAAAAAATCGCCGATTTTTCGGATAAGACGCTTGAAAACGTTCGCTCGAAAGATCTTGGTGAGACTGGAAAGATGCTCACCGACCTTGTTGGAGAGTTAAAGCAGACCGGTGAGCCAGAGGAAGAAAAGGGCTTTTTTGCAAGTCTTTTCAAAAAATCAACTGGAAAGATTGAGGCGATGAAGGCTCGTTACGAGAAGGCAGAGGGAAAGGTTGATGAGATTGTCGATATTCTGACGAAGCATCAGGTGCAGCTGATTCAGGATGCTGCGATGCTTGACCAGATGTATCAGCTTAACCAGACCTACTTCAAGGAGCTTTCTATGTATATCCTTGCCGGAAAAAAGAAGATCGACATGGCAAAGGATACCGAGCTTGAGGCGCTTCGCCAAAAGGCTGTCTTAAGCGCCACACAGGAGGATGCGCAGGCGGTAAGCGATTATGCATCCATGATTGAGCGTTTTGAGAAGAAGATCCATGACCTTGAGCTGACGCGCATGGTTGCGCTGCAGATGGCACCGCAGATTCGCATGGTGCAGAGCAACGATACCGTCATGGCTGAAAAGATTCAGTCCACCATTGTCAATACGATTCCACTCTGGAAAAACCAGATGGTTATTGCAATGGGCGAGAATCATTCCAGCCAGGCAGCAAGTGCGCAGAAGGAAGTAACCGATATGACCAATCAGCTGTTGCTTTCCAATGCACAGAAGTTAAAGCAGACCACTGTCGATATTCGAAGAGAGTCCGAGCGCGGCATTGTGGATATCGAGACGCTGAAGCAGACAAATGGCATTTTGATCGACACGATGAACGAAATCATCAAGATTCAGAATGAGGGACGTCAGCAGCGTAAGCAGGCGCAGGAGCAGCTCGCACAGATGGAGCAGCAGATGCGTGAGAAGCTGCTTGAGGTCAGCAAGTAGTGGTGGTTCAGTAGCTTTACGAGGCATGATTTACCGGTAGTTTTACGAAGTACTTGCTCTCTCCAGTGCGCGCGTAATCGCATCCAGAAGGAGCGATGCCGTGTACTGTGAGGCGTCCGAGTAGGTTACGCCCTGCAAACTCTGGGACGACAGAATCTGCGATTCCAGGCTTTGCAGCACGGACGGAACGAGCGGATACAGCGTTGCTACCGATTGTGCCAGATTGCGGGCGCGAATCGAGTTAATGTGATTTTTGTCCACACATACGATAATATCCACCGTATCGCCGCCCAGCGAGACCGATGCGGCGTAGCTTCCTGGTATGTAAGGCCCAGAGAGGCTGCCGACATCTGATAAAGAACCGTTAGAAATCACTGCGGAAGCAGCAGCGGATTCTGTCTGGTTTTTCTTTGGGAGGGAACGGCTCTGGTCTTTATCCAGATGCAATGCACTTACAAGCAGAATGGCAAGAAGGACAAGAATCACAACGATCACGGCAGTCCAGATCAGATTTCTGGATTTCAGGACAAGAATTTTTGTCTTAGAACTCATGGAAGGCTCCTGAAACTGATTGTTACAACTTATGAAAAAACATACGGATTTATACATTCATGCAATAGTTGTATTTCGGCGGCGGGATGGAAACCATAAGAGCGGTACGGATAATTAAAAAATAGAAAGCAAAATCAGACAGGACAGACAGGAGTAAAAGACTATGAGAGTAGCTATTGTTACAGACAGTAACAGCGGAATTACACAAAAGCAGGCACAGGAGTTAGGTGTGTTTGTGCTTGCAATGCCATTTCAGATTAACGATGAGACTTATTATGAGGACATTACGCTGACGCAGGAGGAATTTTATAAGAAGCTTCGCGATGGCGGAAACATATCTACCTCGCAGCCATCACCGGGCAGCGTAACAGATCTGTGGGATAAGCTTTTAAAGGAATACGATCAGATCGTTCACATTCCAATGTCAAGCGGACTTTCCGGTTCCTGCCAGACTGCGACTATGTTGGCACAGGAAGAGGAGTACGAGGAAAAGGTCTGTGTGGTAAACAATCAGCGAATCTCCGTTACACTGCGTCAGTCTGTCCTGGATGCAAAGGGTATGGCAGAGGCCGGATACGATGCGCAGGCAATTCAGAAGCGTCTCGAAGAGACAAAATTTGACTCTACTATCTACATTACACTTGATACGCTGCATTATCTTAAAAAGGGAGGCAGAATCACACCGGCAGCCGCAGCACTCGGTACAATCCTTCGCTTAAAGCCTGTTTTACAGATTCAGGGTGAAAAGCTGGATGCCTACTCCAAGGCACGTACCTATAAGATTGCAAAGAATACTATGATCGAAGCCATTGCAAAGGATATTCAGAATCGTTTTGATGGGAAGTCTTCTCCAGAGGATATTCATATTGCCATCGCGCATACCGATAATCTGGCAGCGGCAGAGGAATTTTGCGAGGAAGTAAAAGCAATCTATCCGGGACATGAGATTTACATTGATCATCTGTCTTTAAGTGTAGCATGCCATATCGGACCCGGTGCGCTTGCACTTACCGCAACAAAGGTACTGAAATATTGATAATTAGCAACTATTCAGAGCCGCACTTCGATTTGACTTCGCGTTGTGGCTCTGAATCGTTATCAAATTGGCATCATAATCGGTTTTCGTTCATAAAATACCGTATAGTAACGGATTCCGCATGCCTCCAAAAGTGCAGGAACTTTATCAAAATCATATGCTGTGTGTTCTGGTTTATGGCCGTCCGAGCCAATCGTGAGGATTTCACCGCCAAGCTCATGATAGCGCTTTAGTACATAAGGCTCCGGATTCGGATTTCCCAGACCATACTTAAATCCGGCAGTATTGCATTCAATTCCCTTTCCTTTATCAATCAAGAGCTTCAAAATCTCATCAATAATATTCTTATAATCAAGAATCGAATAGCTATCACGCTGACCCGGCGCATAGCGCACAATATAATCAATGTGACCGTATACATCAAAGCAGTCAAACTGGCGAATGTTTGCAAGTGTGTCCTCGTAATATTCCAGAATGCCCTGCTTCTTTGTCTTGCCTGCCCAGTACTGCGGATAATAGGGGTCGATTCCCTTTACCACATGTGTCGAGCCGATGATAAAATCCCATGGGCATACTTCTGCAAAATCCTCAATGCTGTGATGATAATCCGTGCGAAGACCAAGTTCCACACCAATCGAGATGTGCGCGCGGTGTGCATACTTTGGGATCAGGTGAAGAAGCGACTCATAATATGTAAACGGGTCAAGACGAAACGGACGGGACTCGGACTGATTTTTTTCATTTGGTTTAGCAGAATCGGAGGTTGCGTTTGCATCTGCATCCTCCATTTCAGTATATCCAATATCCTCATGATCCGTAATGCAGATCTCTGTAATACCTTTTTTGATCAAAGTTTCAATTTGTGTTTCAACAGGGGTATTTGAATCCGTTGAAAATGATGTGTGAACATGAAAATCTGAGTGTATCATAGATTAGTAGTCCTCCTTTTGGAGCCATTTCAATAAGATTGCTCTCTGTCAAGGATACGCCGCCATCGCATAAAAGTCAATTTGAACTGTAACAAAAAAAACAAAAAAAACACTTGATATATTTCCCTGGATAAGGTAAAATATCAGTAATTGATTATATTTTAACAAATCATAAGATAGTAATATAATCTATTAAAATTCTTTTAGGAGGAATTAAAAGTCATGGCAGTAAAAGTTGCAATTAATGGTTTTGGCCGTATCGGCCGTCTTGCTTTCAGACAGATGTTCAACGCTGAAGGTTATGAAGTAGTAGCGATCAACGATTTAACAAGCCCGGCTATGCTGGCTCACCTGTTAAAGTATGATACCGCACAGGGAAAGTATCAGTACGCTGATACCGTAGTAGCAGGAGAGGATTATATCGAGGTTTGCGGAAAGAAGATCACTATCTACAAGATGGCAAACGCAGCTGAGCTTCCGTGGGGAGAGATCGGTGTAGATGTAGTTCTTGAGTGTACTGGATTCTATACTTCCAAGGCTAAGGCACAGGCTCATATCGACGCTGGTGCAAAGAAGGTTGTTATCTCCGCTCCGGCTGGAAACGATCTGAAGACTATCGTTTACTCTGTAAATGAGAAGACTCTGACCGCTGAGGATAACATCATCTCCGCAGCTTCCTGTACAACAAACTGCTTAGCACCTATGGCTAAGGCTCTGAATGATTACGCTCCAATCCAGAGTGGTATCATGTCCACCATCCATGCTTACACCGGAGATCAGATGATCCTCGATGGACCGCACAGAAAGGGTGACTTAAGAAGAGCTCGTGCTGGTGCTGCTAACATCGTTCCAAACTCTACTGGTGCAGCTAAGGCTATCGGCCTGGTTATCCCAGAGTTAAACGGCAAGCTGATCGGTTCCGCACAGCGTGTTCCGGTTCCGACAGGTTCCACCACTATCTTGGTTGCAGTTGTTAAGGGCAGCGACGTTACCGTTGAGGGTATCAACGCAGCTATGAAGGCAGCAGCTTCCGAGTCCTTCGGTTACAACACCGATCCGATCGTATCTTCTGACGTTATCGGTATGAGATTTGGTTCTCTGTTCGATGCTACCCAGACTATGGTTTCCAAGCTGGGCGACGATCTGTATCAGGTACAGGTTGTTTCTTGGTATGACAACGAGAACTCCTACACCAGCCAGATGGTTCGTACAATTAAGTACTTCGCTGAGTTAGCATAAATTTCGCTTAATCGCAAAGACCTACGGGGTCCGGTCTGAAAGGACCGGGCCCTGTTTTTGATCTTACAGTTCACACGTCACAGTAGACTCGGACAAATCTCATGCTTGCATGGAGATTTGACGAGTCAATGTGACGAGGAGGACGCCCGTTCATGAGTAAAGAAAAGCTGTGAAACAGCGAACGCCCGTGAGGGCGCTTTACGAAGGGGCGTCCGTGAACTGTACAAAAGTAATAATCAGAAGGGAGAATATTCCATGTTAAAGAAGACTGTTGACGATCTTAAGAATCTTCAGGGAAGAAGAGTTCTTGTTCGTTGTGATTTCAATGTACCGTTAAAGGACGGAAAGATTACCGATGATACTCGTATCAAGGCTGCACTGCCGACCATCCAGAAGCTGATCGACGGCGGCGCAAAGGTAATCCTGTGCTCTCACTTAGGTAAGGTAAAGAATGGACCAAGCGAGAAGGAGTCCTTAGCTCCTGTAGCAGTAAGACTGTCCGAGAAGTTAGGCAAGGACGTTGTATTCGTATCCGATTACCACGTAACCGGCGAAGCTGCAACCAAGGCTGTAGCACAGATGAAGGACGGAGATGTTGTTCTTCTTCAGAATACCCGTTTCCGCGGTGCTGAGGAGACAAAGAACGGTGAGGAATTCTCCAAGGAATTAGCCGATCTGGCAGACGATTATGTATGCGATGCATTCGGTTCCGCACACAGAGCACATGCATCTGTAGCAGGCGTTACCAAGTTCATCAGCGCTAAGGGCGGCACAAACGCAGTTGGTTACCTGATGGAGAAGGAAATCGCTTTCTTAGGAAACGCAGTAGAGAACCCAGTTCGTCCATTCGTAGCAATCCTCGGTGGAGCAAAGGTAGCAGACAAGTTAAATGTTATCTCCAACCTGCTTGAAAAGTGCGATACTTTAATCATCGGTGGTGGTATGGCATTCACCTTCTTAAAGGCTCAGGGCAAGGAGATTGGTAAGTCCTTAGTAGACGATACCAAGCTTGATTACTGCAAGGAGATGATGGAGAAGGCTGAGAAGCTCGGAAAGAAGCTGTTACTTCCAGTAGACAGCACCGTAGCTGACAACTTCCCGGATCCAATCGATGGACCGATCGATGTAACGGTAGTATCCTCTGACGCAATCCCAGCGGACAAGGAAGGTCTTGATATCGGAACAAAGACAGCAGAGCTGTATGCTGAGGCTGTTAAGTCTGCAAAGACCGTTGTTTGGAACGGACCGATGGGCGTATTCGAGAACCCGACTCTGGCAAAGGGTACCATTGCAGTAGCAAAGGCTCTGGCAGAGACAGATGCCATCACCATCATCGGCGGAGGAGATTCCGCAGCAGCAGTAAATCAGTTAGGATTTGCGGATAAGATGAGCCACATTTCAACAGGCGGCGGTGCTTCCCTTGAGTATCTTGAGGGTAAGGAACTTCCGGGCGTAGCAGCAGCTGACGACAAGGATTGATCAAAACCTTTAGGGTAACCACGGGGTCTGCCCCCGATTAAGAGATCCGACGAAAAAAGAAATGTGAGGAATGATAAAAATGGCAAGAAAGAAGATTATTGCCGGCAACTGGAAGATGAACATGACACCTTCTCAGGCTGTTGAGCTGGTAAACACATTAAAGCCTTTAGTAGTTAACGACGAAGTAGATGTTGTATTCTGCGTTCCGGCTATCGACTTAGTACCGGTTATGGAAGCAACAAAGGGAACCAACATCCAGGTTGGTGCTGAGAACATGTACTTCCAGGATAAGGGTGCATACACTGGAGAAATCGCTCCGGCTATGCTGACTGACATCGGTGTAAAGTATGTCATCATCGGACATTCCGAGAGAAGAGAATACTTTGCAGAGACCGATGAGACCGTAAACAAGAAAGTGTTAAAGGCTTTCGAGTATGGTCTGACCCCAATCATCTGCTGCGGTGAGACTCTGACTCAGAGAGAACAGGGTATCACCATCGACTGGATCCGTCAGCAGATCAAGATCGCTTTCCAGAACGTAACCGCAGAGCAGGCTGCTACCGCAGTTATCGCATACGAGCCGATCTGGGCTATCGGAACTGGTAAGGTTGCTACAACCGAGCAGGCACAGGAAGTTTGCGGCGCAATCCGCGCATGCATCGCTGAGGTGTATGACGAGGCAACTGCGGCAGCAATCCGTATCCAGTACGGCGGCAGCGTAAGCGCAGCAAGCGCTCCAGAGCTGTTCGCACAGCCGGATATCGATGGCGGCCTTGTAGGTGGCGCTTCCTTAAAGCCGGATTTTGGAAAGATTGTAAATTACAACAAGTAATCAATAAGTAAATATTTCCGGCTCTGGCTCTGCTTTTGGTAAGGCAGAGCCAGCGTTTTCTAAGTCTTTTTCAAAGCCTTTTTGAAAGGATTTCCCAAAGCTTTTTTCAAAGTCTTTTCAAAGCTTTTTCAAAGCCCTTTAGAAAACGGACGCCGGCACGAAAGGAATATTATGAGCAAGAAGAAACCAACCGTATTAATGATTCTTGACGGCTATGGCCTGAATGACAAAGTAGAAGGCAACGCTGTAAAGCAGGCAAATACACCTGTTATGGACGATCTGATGGCAAACTGCCCGTTTGTACAGGGACAGGCAAGCGGACTGGCTGTTGGTCTTCCAGAAGGCCAGATGGGCAATTCTGAGGTAGGACACTTAAACATGGGCGCAGGCCGTATTGTATATCAGGAGCTGACCCGTATCACCAAGTCCATCAAGGACGGCGATTTCTTTGAGAACGAGGCATTCTTAGCAGCAGCGAAAAACTGCAAAGAGAATGGTTCTGCACTTCACCTGATGGGTCTTGTATCCGATGGTGGTGTTCACAGCCATAACAGCCACATCTATGGACTGCTTGCGTTCGCAAAGCGTCAGGGCATCGACAAGGTATTCGTTCACTGCTTCTTAGACGGCCGTGACACTCCGCCGGCATCTGGTAAGGAGTACGTTACCGAGCTGATGAATAAGTGCGAGGAGCTTGGTGTCGGTCAGGTAGCATCCGTTATGGGACGTTACTACGCAATGGATAGAGATAACCGTTGGGATCGTGTTGAGAAGGCATACCGTGCACTTCGTTTCGGCGAGGGCAATCAGGCAAAGTGCGGTGCCTGCGCAATTCAGGCATCCTACGATGAGGGCGTTACCGATGAGTTCGTTGTTCCGACCGTAGTTGTAAAGGATGGCAAGGCAGTAGGCCCGATCCAGGACAAGGATTCCGTTATCTTCTTCAACTTCCGTCCAGACCGCGCAAGAGAGATGACACACGTATTCTGTGACAACGAGTTTACTGGATTTGACCGTGGACCGGCTAGACCAGACGTAACCTACGTTTGCTTCACCGATTACGATACCACCATCCCGAACAAGCTCGTTGCCTTCAAGAAGGAAGAGATCACTCATACCTTCGGTGAGTTCCTTGCTGAGAACGGCTTAAAGCAGGCCAGAATCGCAGAGACCGAAAAGTATGCACATGTTACCTTCTTCTTCAACGGCGGCGTAGAGCAGCCAAACGAGGGCGAGGATCGTATCCTTGTAAAGTCCCCGAAGGTTGCCACCTACGATTTACAGCCAGAGATGAGCGCATATCAGGTATGCGACAAGCTCGTTGACGCCATCAAGTCTGAGAAGTACGATGTCATTATCATCAACTTCGCAAACCCGGATATGGTAGGCCACACCGGCGTACAGGCAGCAGCAATCAAGGCAGTTGAGACTGTTGACGAGTGCGTAGGAAAGGCAGTAGCAGCCATCAAGGAAGTAAACGGACAGCTCTTCATCTGTGCAGACCACGGAAATGCAGAGCAACTGATTGACTATGAGACCGGCGAGCCATTCACCGCTCATACCACCAACCCAGTACCGTTCATTCTGGTAAATGCAGATCCATCCTATACCTTAAGAGAGGGCGGCTGCTTAGCCGATATCGCACCGACTCTGATCGAGCTGATGGGAATGACTCAGCCGAAGGAAATGACCGGAAAGAGCCTGTTAATCAAGAAATAAGAGGAACGATTCAAAAATCTGTGAACCTCATCTGCCGAATTGCTCAGGCAGATGATAAAAGAAGGACCCCCTTTTCGGAGGTCCTTCTTTTGTGGCTTACTTATGCCTTTTTCTTAGCAAATAGTGTCTGGCAGCCTTCCTTTGCAAGTACAAGGGAAAGAACAACCAATAAAGAACCAAGGATTGCACGAATCCAGCTCCACATATCAACCGCGTTGGAAATGTTTGTGTAGATGGTCTGCAGCAGAGAGATAACGGTAACAACAAGCATGAATGCCATCGGGATGATGAGCATCTTGTTGTTTTTACCGACTTTTCCAAGCCATGCAGCAACAGCCAGAAGACCAAGAGCAGCAAGCAGCTGGTTAGCAGCACCAAACAGTGCCCAGATTTTTGCATATCCGGTCATACCAAGACCGATACCAAGTACAACAGTGATGATAGTAGAAACATAAGGATCGGTCAAAATTCTCTTAACACCGGTAGATTCCTTGTAGGTCTGTCCTGCCTCTAACCAGAACTCCTGGAACATATATCTTGCAAGACGGGTTGCCGTATCCAGAGATGTCAGACAGAAAGCCGATACGGCGAGGATCAACAGAGAGTAGATAATGCTCTCCGCTCCCTTTAAGAATGGGATCGTAGCGCACATACGGGAGATACCGGTTGCAAATACAGCAGTAGGAGTCGTGATTCCGCCTGGAACGTACTCAGACCAGATATAGCCGACTGCACATACAGAGATGATCGCCAATACACACTCGATTAACATAGCACCATAGGCGATTGGAAGTGCGTCCTTCTCTCTGTCAAGCTGCTTAGAGGTAGTACCGGAAGCAACCAAGGAGTGAAAACCGGAGATCGCACCACAAGCGATGGTAACAAACAGTGCCGGGAACATCGTTCCAAGAGAAACACCAGAACCGATCGTAGCGTCATCAACAAAGCTCGTAAACGCCGGAATATCAATTGTCGGATGTGCACCGAAAATACCAACAACAGCAACCACCATCATACCATACAGTAAGAAAGAACTTAAATAATCTCTTGGCTGTAACAGAATCCATACAGGAGTAACCGATGCCACGGCGATATAAATACCAACAATGATCATCCATGTGTCACCATTTAAGTAAAGCGGATGCCAATTCAGACCAAGTGCCATACAGGCAACGATGGCAATTACACCAATGACAGTAGCGATAGCAACAGGAGCATTCTTTCTGTAAACGAAGATACCAAAGATAATGGCAACTACGATAAACAGGATAGAGATCATGGCAGTAGAAGCATTTGCAGAGCTTGCGGCAATGTCCACTGCGCCCTCAGCCGTATAAGTAGCCTTGAAGGTATTAGCAACGATAGAAGCAAATGCAGCTACGACCAGAATCAGTGTCAGGTAAGCAAATGTAAGGAACAGTCTCTTTGCGCGCTTACCGATAGAAGTCTCGATGATCTCACCGATGGACTGACCCTTGTTTCGGATGGATGCAAACAGCGCACCAAAGTCATGAGTCGCACCGAAGAAGATACCGCCGATCAGAACCCACAGCATAACCGGGATCCAGCCGAATACCGCTGCCTGAATCGGTCCGTTGATCGGGCCGGCACCAGCGATTGAAGAGAAGTGATGTCCCATCAGGACAGGAGCCTTAGCCGGAACGTAGTCCTGACCATCCTCCATTGTGTGTGCAGGGGTTTCTTCCTTGTTTTCACCAAGGCCCCACTGTTTTGCCAGCCAGCCGCCGTAGAAGATATAACCGGCAACCAGAATGGCAACTCCTACTACGAGAAGTACAACAGCATTCATTTTCGTTTCCTCCTTTTTTGAGTGACAGAGAGGAGGGTCTTTTTCAGCGGTCGTCCGGCCCAGTTCGTGCAGATCTTTTTTGAAGCACAGTCTCGTGCCGCAATACGGTAATCCATCCAACCGTAAATCGACATTCGATAGTCTCTGTGGTAATGCGTTTTTTTAATTAACCTTTGTACATCAGGGGCTATAGACTCTGCTAGAAAAATGACAGACACGTATGTATACATGTGATCCTTTTTCGGCTCCACACGCGCCAGACCTTCCTCAAGAAGCACATCGCTGTATTTGTGAAATGTCTCTGCATCCAGATAATCCACCCGAACAAAGAAGACATACTCATGTGACTCAGCAGCCCACAGCTGTGCTTTCTTGACCAGAACATACTTCTCTGAAAAAGAATGAAAAGCAGCTTCCGCATTTACTGAAAGATCCTTATAGGAGGTATCACGAGAAACATCAAAGTAGTCGCTGTAGGATAGCAGCAGCCTCTCAAAAAATTCGTCTGATGATAATTCCATAAAAACCTCCTAGTCTCTGTCTGATAAATGATAAAAAATAATAATGATATTGAAAATTTATCCCGATAATCGTACCACAAAAAATATCAAATCGCAATGCGTAAAATTAATCGAACCTTAACTTATTTTATTCTTTTTTTATAAAATTGAATGAAAAATTTAAGCATTGCACAAAAAAAAGGTGTATGGTATCATTTTTTGCGGGATACCCGGGACGAAAAAAAGAAAAATGAAGAGAAATGGAGGAGAAATATGCTGATAAAATGGATAAAAGCGCGCATGGATGAAAGGGATGAAAGGGATCACAAAATGAAATGCATGGAATCTATGGAATGTATGGAGTATAAAAGAAGCAACGACGAAAAAACAGTCCATTTGACCGAGAGCACATGCGCTCTGTCGAACCCTGGTTGCGGGTGGTACCACCTCTATTCTTTTGATTTGGCAGAGGAAAGCTTCCTATATATTGCATGCGAGGAAGAAGAGCTTGTGCTGCTTCGCATCGACATTCATGCATTCCGAAGTTGCAAGCAGATACCAAAAGAGGCACTTGACTGGGCAGACCGGATTCTCACTTTCTTTGCACAGCATGGCAAAGGCATCATTCTTCGCATCGTCTACGACACCGATGGACATGGCATGGAGCATGAGCCATCGTCAATTGGATTTGTGAAAAGCCATATGATGCAGCTTGGAGAAGTGATCAAAGCTCACGCGGGAGAAATTCTTGTCCATCAGGGACTTTTTGTCGGCAGTTGGGGTGAGATGCACAACTCCAAATTTTTGCTGGGAGGACGTATGGAAGAACTTGCTGCGACACTTGCACAGGCAACTGGCACTACATGCCCGATTGCAGTGCGAAAGCCGGTTCAGTTAAGAAAGATTGAAAATAAAACGACCATTTCAGGTGCATTCACACTGTTCAATGATGGTATATTTGGTTCAGAGACGGATCTTGGAACGTATGGCTCAGAAACCGATCTTGGAATGTATGGCACTGTGCCGTGTGGAAGTGAAGCAGCGCAGGATGAGAAACGGGAAATGCAGCCATGGACGCGTCAAGACGAGCTTGCCTGGCAGCAGACAAGGCTGCAGCGAAGCTTTTGTGGAGGAGAAGCGCTCGGCGGAATGGCTACAGACATGGTTTCAGGTAAAACAGACACTTCTTTTGGAACAGACATTTCATCGAAAACAGATCCTTCGGTTTCCTCTTTTACGGTGCTTGACTGGCATCAGGTGGCTGCTGATCTGGCGCAAATGCATGTCAGTTATCTAAATAGTACATACAGACAAGAGCTACTTGACGACTGGAAAGCGCAGCGCGCCGTATGGAATGGCCAAGAAATGAGTGGATACGACTATATTGGACGTCACCTTGGTTATCGGTTTACTGTTACATGTGCGCGCATAATCAACGGCATACTTCAAATCACAATACGTAACACCGGATTTGCCAATCTGTGTGAGGAAGCGGTCTGCAAATTGATTCTTATAGAAAAGAATGAAGTTGGAGAAAATAGAAAACAGACAGAAGATAATAACTCAATTCAATGCTTTGAAATATCTTGTGATCCTCGTACATGGGATAGTGGCACAGATACTACGATTGAATCTAGCATTCCACAGGAGATTTGGCGGATGCAGAAAAGCAAAAAGCTACCAACTCAATTCATTCTTCAGCTCACACGAAAAAGAGACGGCCGTATTCTAGCATTTGCCAATGAAGAATACGACCGCCAATTCGGGGGCGTTTTGTTAGAAATTTAGAAAAAAGGTGGAGATCTTATTGTGGTATGGCAATCCTGTTGAAACGGTAATGCTTCCTAATTCATATCCGTATTCCGCAAGCACTTGTGTATTCGCAAACAGGATTGTACGGTCAAGGGCGGGATCGGTGCATTTCAAATAAAGTGTATAGGTATTCGTATCGTTTTCATTATGCAGACTGCGTATATCAATCGGAACAGTAAACGTGGAAGTCTCCCCGCTGTTCCATAGGCGGGGATCGGTATCAACAGTCGACTCAGCAACACACTCCCCAGTGAGATCTGAAACTACATATATCGTCACATCAAGAGGACGATAGCAATTCGAAAAGCCTACATTTCGAATCCTTACTGTCAACATTCCCGTATCATCCAACAGTGGATGATATTTTAAGGAAGAGCTGTCAAGAGCGTATCGATAGCCAAGATGGCGTTCAATATAGTCATAGCCATTCATGCCAGTCCAAAGAGTATTGGCATTCACATTCACCGTAGTTTTTCTCCACTTGTTTAGTACGGCATCATCATATTCTCTGTTTAGATACGACACATGCATTTGTGCAAGATCCTTTCTGGCATTATCAAAGTCATTATAGGCATTATCAAGAATCACTTCGCCGCCATTTGGTACATAGCGGCACAGTTCATTCTGAAAAGCAAGCTCGTCTTTGCGTGTCCATGCATCACTGTAATTTGTGTTGGCATCAGCTGCTGCTTTCTCTCCATATGTGCCAGTATCATTTGCAGAGCCAAGCATACCGTCATTGAATAAACCAAGCCGTGAGGCCAGAGGAGATGTTAGGGACAGGAGAGTTGGCTGAGTGGTTTCGCTGCCGCTCCCTTTTGCCGCATCCCCGTCTCCATCAGCACGGTCTCCAACAACGGTTCTCCACTGCGCAGGTGTGCGCACTGAAAGAAAAATAGAAGGATCGATCACATCTGCCAGCTTCTGAACCAATGTTTCCATCTCGCCATTTCCTATATGGATCGTATTATTCATTTCGCCCCAATTTCCAACAAAAATTCCCTGCATCAGATAAACAGAAGAGGCATATTCATTCACGATTGGTCCGATTTGCTCCATATGGGTTAAAATCTGTGACAACTCTTTGGGTTCACTTGTCAAATTTTGTCCATCCCAATCGTATAAGAATCGCAAAATCAGCTGACTGTCTGTCCTAGCCCATGCAGACAAGATTGAATCAATTTCGCCAAGCGCAGTGTCCGTCAGGTCACAATTTGCATATTTTTTCAGATTGATTTCAATCAGAGCCAGCCCTGGGGCAGAGGTGGCTGTTGTACTGGCCTCTGGCAGTGAAAAAGAGGCATCCTCCGCCAAGAAATAGCCACGAATCGTGTACCAACCGATATAGGGATTGTTCAAAGCATCGGCAGACTCGGTATAACAATAGGATGTGTAATCAACAAAGCATAATCTGCGATTTATCAGAAAGAGTGCGATGCCTGTTAAAATGAGGACACCACAAACAATGCTTCTCCAAATTGCAAAAAGATGATGTGAACGTTTCAATGGTTTTTGCTTCAAAATAAGGCTCCTTTTTATATTTGTTTTCTATCAAATCTGGCAGAGTACCACGTCCATAGGAGCGATGCACCGCATGGGCGTGGATGAATGCCTCTTTCTTAT
>CAVCXB010000027.1:0-27505 GCA_963605535.1 Wujia chipingensis | reverse complement strand
TGGAGCTGACTGCTACTAATCGGTCGAGGGCTTGACCAGAAGGTCAGGGTAGGAAAATGGTAGAAGGTTTGAGATGAAAATGTTTGTGTGCAGTTTTGAAGGTACATTGAAATAAAAGCGTCGATTCTTTAAAGGAGTCAGCGCTTTTTTTTTGCATGAAGAATTGTATCAAAAAACAAGAAAATAAGCGTTCTTGTTTTTAGATTTACTTTCTTTACATTACTATTGTGTTATTGTGTATTACCTGCATTGCTTTGAAAATGATTCAGCCATTCATTGTCACCATATTTTTGACGAATTTCAGGTGAATATGGTAAAAACGGACGCTGCAAGAACTCTTTTAGCTGATCGGTCAATGCATCGTCATATTCATCAGGCAGAATAAAAATATTATTCTCTGTGTAAAAATCATAAGAGGAGAGTGAGCGATTATTGGTAATCAGCTTCTTGGACAAATAAATGGCTTCCATTACCCGCATCGTGGGAGCCATTTGTCCGGTCTGAGCAATATCAAGAATAAGATTGCATCGTCGAAGCTGCGTTAAGTACTCCTCATAGGAAAGTCGCTTATCTGTCAATATGCTTTTGAGTTCCAGTCGTCTCTTTTTATTCAAGCCCGGAGCAAGAAGGCGGATATCGCATTCAATGCCAGATTTTTCAAAAATTGATTTCAAACACAACAGCAAGTCAGCGCGCCCCTTATCCACACCGAGGAAAAACAGTTTATTTTTCTTACATGGCCGATAAGGCTCATAATACTTTTCACAGTAAAACATATTATTATACTTAAAGTTGTATTTTTCGCAGTCTGCCGGATCGGTAGAATAAATGGCATCTTTATCCGTAAATAGCTTGTAGTTGATGCGCTTGGGCGTTATGATATTCCAGTAAAACAAATAGACATCACAGTCTGGATTAATCGTGTGAATATAGGTTTCCATCCCTCGCTGATAGCCATAATCAAACAGGATTACTTTCTTTGCTGTTTTCAGATGCTTTTTCCAATCGCCCCAGAAAAAAGAATAGCCGGGAATATGGGCGAGGTGCATTGCTTTGTAAATCCAGTACAAGATCCCATGCTCTTTTACGCCAAATGGAGAGAAAATCATGTTTTTGTATTCAGGAAAAAAGTATAACTCTGGATGCTGAAAAATTAGAATTGTCTTATCAATATTCTTGCTTAAAAATTCGCATGACGGATCCTCAATAGCACATGTATTTTGAAATATAGGAATACAGTTTGATTTCATAAATAAATCCTTTCGTTTGGCATAGGCTCCTCCAACTTCCCTCGGGATGTGGGAGGAGCCTTGTAAATTATTTCTTGAAATGGTTATTTTGCTCTGCTATAATGCTGGTATAGAGAAAACGGTTGGGCGCATCGCTCTAAAGGCACTCTTACGTAATTGTGTTGGTATTTTAAGTGCAGACAACTTCCACACGATAGCGTTTTAAAAACTTGTTCTTGTCTGCGGTCTATCAAATCTGGCAGAGTACCACGTCCATAGGAGCGATGCACCGCATGGGCGTGGAGACTTCATTATAACAAATGTACGATTGAAAATCAATAAGAAATAAAAGCGTAGACTGCAGCGCAGCGTATCACGCAAATATGAGCAGAATAAAAAGAAAGGAAAATACTGTAAAACGAATAACATAGTTAAAATGAGAAGCTTTTAGTAAGAGTAAATCACAGATTAACCAATATCTGGAAGAACTATATAAGTCAGACCACAACAAAGATAATGAAAACTTTGCAATCTGACACGTAAACATTACTGCAAATATGTATGGATACGTTAATTCGGAATTTACGCCTATGGAGAGTACGTTTTCAGTAACAGCACAAATGCAAAATCCGATCATCAGCATAGTAATACCAGTATATAAGACAGAAGAATTTTTAGAGGAATGCGTAGAAAGTGTATTGAATCAGGCTTACGCAAATTTAGAGATTATTCTGGTAGATGATGAGTCGCCAGACGAAAGTCCTGAAATCTGCGATCGATTGAGCAGAGAACATGCGAATATTTCGGTTATTCATAAAAAAAATCAGGGTCTTGGAATGGCACGCAATTCTGGAATGGAAAAAGCAAGCGGCAAGTATATTCTATTTCTGGATTCCGATGATAAATTGGATGGTGAATATGCAGTTGAACTTCTAGTAAGAAAAGCACAGGAGAAGGATGCTGATATTACAGTGGGAAGTTTTCGACGTTTTAACAAGTCGTTTGTGAGTGAAAAAAACGGACATCATTTACGGGAGGGTGCATATACCAGAACAGCAGATTTTCGCTTTAAAGGTTTTTATCAATATGGACATCTCGCCTATGATTGGGGAAAACTTTACAAAATGGACTTTTTGAGGGAGCATGGGTTAGTTTGTCCGGCATATCCATTTACACAGGACAAGGCTCATAATATGCGCTGCTGCTTCTGGAATCCAACGTATGCATTTATTGACGAGAGTGTTATGTTATATCGAGTAAATGAGGATTCCGTTACTTTTAAGTATAAGAAAAATATGGAAGAGGTTTGGATCAGCATTGCAAAGGATTTTATGCAGTATCAGTGTGAGCATGGAAAAAAGGGATATTTGGCGGATCTTGCGGCATTTCATATTTTCTTTGGCGCGTTCTTTCTTGTCAAGCAGGAGCTGCAGCCAAATCAGGCTGGCTGGAGAGGGGCTAGAAGAGCATTAAAGCAATATGGAAAAGATCCCTTTGTCAAAAGCGCAATGCGAGCATTGGCAAAGGGGAAATTTGTCCGAAAAATTGACAGCACCGCATGGAAAATCGTGATCTGGGGTGGGGCTGTTTTATTCAGTTTTCATGCATATTCACTGATGGCAGCAGGAATTGCGCTGCTTCGTATGCTGCAAGTGGACAGCAAAATTACAAAGGCAAGATATCGTGAAGCGCAATAAGATGATTTTTATGAAAAAGTGAAAAATCAGACAGAAATGGAGCAAAAAGTGAAGAAAAGGATTTGTTTTTTCAGCGGAGATATCACACGCAGCGGAGGCACCGAGCGAGTGACACTTTTGATCATACAAAAATTAAAAGCATTGGAAAAATACGATATCTCAATTTTGAGTATTGTAGAACAAAGGGAAAAGCCATTTTTTGAGATTCCGAAAGGGATAAAAAAAACGAGGTTGGATTCGGGAACAGAGTGGATTGCACCGGGACCAAAATATATTCCGTTGATACCAAGACTGCATTGTTTTTTAAAGGACAACAAAATAGATCTTTTAATTGATGTGGATGTGATACTTGATCTGTTAAGTGTTCCGGCATCCGCCGGTCTGAAGACAAAAATTATTGCATGGGAGCATTTTAATTATCATTATGTATGGCCATCAAAAACGTACCAAATGTTTCGTCATGCAGCGCAGTGGTTTAGTGCGCGAAGGGCTGATTTTATTGTTACTTTGACAAGGCAGGATCAGAAAAATTATGAAACTAGATTGGGGCGTCGAAAAGCCATTCAGACAATTCATAATCCGATGATGCCGGTAGGACAAAGTGAAAATACGCTTACGCGAGAAAAAAGTATTCTTACAGTTGGTCGTTTAACTTGGGTTAAGGGAATTGATTTATTGGAAAAATTGACTCCGATGGTTTTAACGAAATATCCAGATTGGAAATGGTATGTATTAGGAGATGGTGAGGATCGTAAGAGGCTGGAGACTGCTCAGAAAAAGTATCAGATCGAGAATCAGCTGATTTTGACTGGAAATGTTTCAAACGTCAGTGCATATATGCAGAAAGCATCTATTTATGTAATGACATCGCGTTCGGAGGGACTGCCGATGGTTTTGCTGGAGGCGGCACAAAATGGACTGCCGATGGTAAGCTTTGATATTCAGACGGGTCCTTCCGAAATCATAGAGGATGGAAAGAACGGTTTTTTGATACCGCCATTTTCGATTGAGGATATGAGAGAAAAAGTGGAGTATTTAATAACGCATGAGAAAGTTCGAGATGTGTTTTCAAAAAATACCGGCTCGATACAAAAACGATTTGACGCAGACTCGATTACAGTGCAGTGGGAGCAGCTGCTTGACCGCCTGTAGGCAATTGGTAAAATCAGAAAAAAACAAAATGAAGGGTGAAGTGAAAAATAAAATGGAAATCAAAACAAAAAACGAAGTGAAAGAAGACAAAATAAGTATTATTATACCGGTATATAAGGTAGAAGCCTATCTTCCGAAATGCTTGGATAGTGTGTTGCAGCAAACCTATAAGAATCTGGAGATTATTTTGATTGATGATGGTTCGCCGGATGAATCTGGGAAAATTTGTGACGAGTACAGCAAAAAAGATGAGCGTATAAAAGTAATCCACAAGGAGAATGCAGGTGTTGCCCAGGCAAGAAATGATGGAATAGAGGCTGCAACGGGAGCGTATATCAGCTTTATTGACAGTGATGATTGGATTTCGCCAAGAGCATATGAATGGATGCATAAATGCATAAAGAAATACAAAGCAGACTGTGCGGTAGGCGGCTGCGTTACCGTTAAAGACCAGAATGGAAAACTGAAATTTCCGAAAAATACATTTTCATATAAAGCAACGTGTGAGACATCAGAGGAGGTCATTAAAAATCTGCTTTTGAATGCATCTGCTATGTGGAATCGGTTATTCCGAAGAGAAGTGTTTGAAACGCTGCGGTTCCCGCAGGGAAGAATCAATGATGATGAAGTGACGGTATTGCATGCATATGCACAGAGTAAAAAGATTGTGTTTGTGAATCGTCCAACCTATTTTTACAGGATTCGGGAAAATAGCATTACTACGTCTTCCTTTTCACTTCGCAATATCGACTATTATTATAATAGTCTGGACAATGAGCAATTGATTCGAGAACAGCTGCCTCAGCTGCAATTATGTGCCGAGTTTAAAGTGGTGAAGTCATTGTTGTATTGTTATGTGAATTTAAGAAAGCTGCCGGATTCCGATGAAAAGAGAAAAGTGAAGAAGGAACTCAAAAGAGAAATTCAGAGAAGACGAAAAGCGGCATTGAAAAATCCATATCTTGGAATTGAATATAAATTGTTGAGTTGCTTATTAAGATAACAAATGGTAGGATGTATTATAAAAAAGACAACACAGATGTGTTCAGTCATCTGTGTTGTCAAAAATACGAAGAAGTTTGGAACGCTGGTTGTCCTGTTTAAAGGAACGAAGCGTTTTTCTCAAGGTAGTGTTGCGAATGGTATAGGTATTGTGCAAAAAGCAGACGAAGGTAATTGCCCAAAGCACTGGCCAAAGCAGTGGACATTTTCCTAGCTTTGGAAAGCGCACATGCATTTGCAGATGGCCTTCCTTTAAGTAGGTAAATGGCGTGACACGGTTGTAAGAGGTGCTTCCGACAAGGGCAGCAGCATTGGCCTTGTTGACATCACCGCCGGCAAGGAGCTGTTGTAGAAAGGCTTCGCAGTCTTTGGGGTCGTAATGGACAGCGGAATCGATCGTTTCCGGAAGTCCCAGATAGATGCGGCAGGTTTCCAAAATGATTTCGTATAGGTGCAGGATTTTTGAGTCACGGCACCAGCTATGAATCTGGTCAAAATCAATCTGATTATAAAAATGCTCCAGATAAAATGTGAAATCACATAACAGACGGATGCCAAAGCCATTGTAGAGATAGTGCTTGAGCATGTGGTGAAGCATATAAAAGGTATATTGCGTCGGCGGAAGAACCGGGTAAGTAGTTTTGTTGATGACTTGATGCTCCGGCTGAAACGCATTGGAGCCAAATACGGCATCCACAATCCGGTTGGCTGGTGCATATTGATAGAGTCCGACAATCCGAAAATGAAGCTCTAAAACTAAGATTCGGTCAGTTTTCGGAAATGTGTAAAAATAGCGTTGATGATGGTCACTGACATCGTCATCCTTTTTGAATCCATTTGCAAGAAGAAGTTTCCCTGCACGCTCAAACTGCGCTCTTTCATTGATATAAAGATCCACATCTCCGAGCTTTCTGTATTCCGGAACCGGATAAAAGGCAGCAAGGCTAATGCCCTTTAAAAGAACATACGGAATCTGATTCGCTTCAAAAAGCGCGGCAATTCGTCTTGTGAACTGATCAATTTGACAGTAATTCAGCATCATCAGTTTTGTCTGGTACTTTAATGGTTCCAGACGGCTCTTATCATTTAGATAGGGCAGCACGTAAGGAACACAGGATTGATCTTTTACAAGCGCAAGCAAAGCGTCCAGATCCTGTGGCTGAATATCAATTGAAGAAGTTTTATTTGTACAGGCATCGTGAATAATCTGAAGAAAAATCTGTTCAAATGCTTCCATAGAAAATTTTTGCCTCCTTACATCGTGATAAACTGAGTTTTGCCAAGCTTGCCTATTGCAAAGCGTCTGACCGTCAGTCTGCCTATTGTATGGTATCAGTATAGCATAAAAGAGAGGATATGAGAACTGAAAATATTGTGGAAAAGAAAGAAACTTGCAAAACATAACGAAAATTTAATGAAAGAAGAATTGCGTAGAATAGGAAAAGATTGTATACTGAAGAAATGTGACAGACAGGATGGAGGAACTGCTTGAACAATTGAAATTTTGGGGGGGCGGGAAGACAGATAAGCAAATATAAGAATGACAAATACAAAAAGAAGGGAGGCGAACTGATGGTTGTTTTTCTGATTGGAGGCGAGAGTCGGTTTATGGATGGTCTGATCAATAAATTTAATAAAGACGGACATCGAGTGTATTTACTTACCGGAAGCAGAAATGCAAAGACCTCATATCAGAAGGTTTTTGAAAAATATAATTTTAATTATGACAGTGACAGCATCCGAAATATTCTTGTGAGCACAAACCCTGATGTTGTTATTTTTACAGGGGCGCAGGACACGCACTACCGTTGGGAAGACGCCAGAAAAGAAGCAGTGCAATTTTCTACAGATTTGACGAATATACTTTCTGCATACTCATCTGTAAAGGAAGGGCGTTTTTTGTATTTGTCTTCGGAGGAGGTTTTTGGAAAATCCTATCCGGAGGATATTCGGGAGGAAGAGTCTGTATCGGCAAGCAGTTTTCAGGCAATTGCCATAGCTCAGGGAGAAGAAATGTGCAAAAGTTATTACAGTACGCGCGGTATGGAATCCATCGTAGTACGTATAGATCATCTCTATGGAATACCTGAAAAGGGAAAACTGAAGAGAGATCCCTGTTTTTTGATGACATTGGAAATGTTAAAAAGCAAAAAGATCACGGCAAATGGTCGGAACTTTTTTTCGATGCTTCATCAAAAAGATGCGATTGAATTTATTTACCGCCTTGCGGTGGCAGAGCATGTGAAGTATCCGATTTACCACATCTCATCTGGTCAGGTGATCAGTCAGCAGCAGCTGGCGCAGATGATAGCTCAGGCTGCACAGACAGGTGTGGAGGTTTTCGATAATACGACTGGAAGCGGATATCGGCTGGTTTTAAGTGCGGAACGCTACAATGAGGAATTTAACGGAAAAATTTTTGTGGGCTATGAAGATGGTGTGAAGGCGGTTGTCCAATATATGAAGCGTCATTGCGATTCTTTTTTACGAATGCAGGATGATCAAACGGGCGCAGGTATTCTTCAGAATATCCGTCAGATTTTCCATCTGTTGGTGCCATATATTGAAAATATGATTTGTTTTATTCCGTTTTTTATGCTGAACAACAGGGCTGTGGATAGTGCATATTTCAGCAAGCTGGATTTTTATCTTTTGTATGTCCTTTTATTTGCGATTGTGTACGGACAGCAGCAGGCAATTTTTTCGGCTATGTTGGCGATAGCAGGCTATTGCTATCGTCAGATGTACGATAAAACGGGTTTTGAGATTTTAATGGATTACAGCACCTACGTATGGATGGCGCAGCTGTTTATTGTCGGTATGTCTGTCGGATATATGAAAGATCAGATTCGATATATTCGTGATCAGGATGATGAACAGATCCATTATCTGAATGGGCAGATTGGTGACATTGAAGATATCAATGACAGTAATGTGCGCATGAAGCATTCTTTTGAACGTCAGGTTGTAAATCAGAAGGATAGTTTGGGAAAAATCTATGAAATAACATCGCAGCTGGAACAGAGAGAACCTGAGGAGGTGCTTTTCTATGCGGTACAGGTGCTGTCAAAACTGATGGAAACGGAAGATGCAGCTGTTTATACGGTGGCAAACCGCGATTATGCCAGACTCTTTTCCTTTACATCGCCAACGGCAAAGAAGTTAGGAAAATCAATCCGTTATTCGGACATGGAGGATATGGTGAATGAGCTTAGAGAACATCGAGTTTATATCAATAAAACGATGGACAATCGCTATCCGCTTATGGCATACGCCATTTATTCAGAGGAAAGCATGCAGACAATCCTGATGCTGTGGGGTCTGCCGTGGGAACGCATGAATCTGGCAGAGGCCAATCGTTTGACGATAGTTGGCTATCTGATTCAGAATGCAGTAGTGCGAGCAAACCGTTATTTGGAAGCACTGCATACAAGGCGTTATGTCGAGGGAAGTGATATTTTGGAACAGGATGCCTTTAAACAGTTAGTAACGGCATTCTTCGATGCGAGAAGACGTGGACTTACCGAGTGTATCCTGTTGAAAATTCGACATACAGATGAAAACTTTAAGGAAACAGCTGAACAGCTTGGGAAAAAACTGAGGCAGACGGATTATTTTGGTGTGCTGAACGATGGTCTTTATGTGTTGCTTCCCAATACAGATGAGGATGGTGCAGCCGGAGTCATCGAGCGTTTTAAGGGTTTTGGATTTGAGAGTTTGATAGTGAATGAGGAGGCAATAGGAGAATGACACGAGCAGAGAAATTCTTTGTTGTGATATGGATTATAAATCTGATTATTGCCGTAGTGTATTTTTTGTGTGGAACATTTTTCTACGTTCCGGTGATGAAGCGAAAGGACAAGGATCAAGAGAAAGAGGAGTATCTTCATGATAGTTCAAAGGCTTTTTTAATTCGTATGATTATTATGATTGTATGTCCGGTTGTTGGCCCGCTGTATTTTTTTTCTGTCAATTTGGTGTTTCGGACAATTTTTCGACAGGAAGTTGATTTGGCCGATGTCATATTTGGGAAGGAGCGCATTCGGCAGCGTCTAAAAGCGGATGAAGAACGAGAGCGAAACCTTGCTCCGATGGAGGAAGCACTTGCCGTAAGTGACAAGAAAAATCTTAGAATGTTAATGTTAAATGTCATCAGGGGTGATCTGAAAAGTTCACTGGAATCCATTTCACTGGCATTAAACAGTGAGGATTCGGAGACATCGCATTATGCGGCATCGGTTTTGCGTGATGAATTGAATGATTTTCGTGCGCAGGTGCAAAGCTTGTATACGGATATGAAATCGGAAGAAGAGGATCAGACCGAGGCAGAGACGATTTTGATTGATTCGATGAATCCCATTTTGCGTCAAAAGGTATTTAGTGGGATGGAACAGATAAAGTTTGTTCATATCATGGACGAAGCAGCACAGTCGCTTTACCAGAAAAATCCTTGTTTGATGACACCAAATCGGTATGAGGCGGTATGCATGCAGCTGCTTGGGCAGAAGGAGTTTGAAAAAGTCGGTGTGTGGTGTGAGCGATTGTCACAAGCGTATCCAGATGAACTTGTATCCTATACATGTCAGTTGAAGCTTTTTTTTATGAAGAATGACAGAGAGCATTTCTTTGATATACTCAACAGGCTGAAACAATCGGACATTGTCATTGATAAAGAAACGCTGGAGTTGATTCGTGTATTTAGCTGATCCATGAGCAAAAATTTAACAGAGAAAGAGGGTGAGAAAAATGTCAATGTCAATGCTGACAATTCTTCAGATTATGCAGATACTTGCCGCATACATCTTTGTCATGCTGCTTTTGCCGTGTGTGTTTTTGCGGGAAAAACTGGCAGAATTTGAGACCCCAGAGCGAATAATCGGATATCTTCTGGCTGGAAATTTTTCTATTATTTATCTTGTTTTTTTGCTCCAGTTTCTTCATATCTCAAATTCAATTACCTTGTGGATTGGAACGGCATTCCCATTTTTGATCCGAATATGGAGAAGAAAGAAATTGAATAACAATAAAAAATTTCAGATAGGATCGTTTTTTATTGTTTTGCTGCATATTTTAAGAGGAGAAATCGGAGTAAAAACGTTTCTAATAGCAAACATTAATGGGTTGTTTGAACGGTATGGAAGAAAAATAAGAAGTAATCTGCGAAAATGGCTTCCGGATCTGATGTTCACAGTGGTGGTGGTAGCCGGAGTTTTTTATGTATATGGCATAAATGTTGTGACTGTATTTGGCTATAAGGCATCAGATGTTCCGGTTCATAACCTTTGGATCAATAATATGGACAGCAATGAGATTTTCTCAAAAGGTGTATATCCATATGGATTTCACTGCGTCATTTATTATATTCACACTGCATTTGGAATAAAAACATATATATTGATGCGTGTATTTTGCGTGGTACAGACATTATTTATTCATCTGGCACTTTTGCTATCACTAAAAGTAGTCTGCAAGGATCGCATTGCCCCGTATATAGGAACATCGGCATATCTGTTTTTAAATGTGTTCGGCAGTTCATCCTATTCCAGATTTGCATCTACGCTTCCTCAGGAATATGGAATGATATTTATTTTTCCGGCAGCAGTGATGGCGATGCGCTTCTTTCAGGAATACAAACCTGCTTTAAAAAACGAAAAAGTGCGCTACAGGGGATATCTGTTCGGTTTTGTGATCAGTTTTTCACTGACGTTAACGGTTCATTTTTATAACACCATCCCAGCAGGTGTATTGTGCGTTGGGATTGCGATGGGCTTTTTTTTGATGTTCTTTCGATGGAGATATTTCTGGCGAATCATGACAGCGGGAATTCTGAGTATTGTGGTGGCCGTGTTCCCGATGGCGGTGGGTGTGGCAACCGGGCATAAGCTGGAGGGGTCACTTTACTGGGCGCTTGGCGTTATCGGCGGTGAAAAAAGTGACACGGACACGGATGAGAACAGTGAGGATAAAGTTACGAAGATTGTGGATAAAAATGGAAATATTCTCACGGTTGTGGGTGAGATCGACGAGGATACGCTTCAGAAAATTATAAATGGCGGCTATGAGGAGGAAACAGGAGAAAGCAGTGAAGCAAATTATAGCATTACGGAAATCGAAACATTGCAGAATAACGAGGAAAGTCAGCAAGAGACAAGTCAGTCGCAGCAGTCTTTTAAGATAGAACAAATTCTTCTGGTGTTCAAAAGAAAAGGGGAAATTATTCTGGGACAAATCCAGACATATTGTGCAAATAAGAGCAGGTCGGCTACAATAGCGATGGTTGCATCCATCTTCACATTGAATGTGGCAGGAATCTTCTTCCTATTCAGGAAGAGGATACGGTATGCAGGCGTCTGCCTGTCGATTGGCAGCTATATGTTTTTTATGTGTATTATGCAGGCACTTGTGGCCTTGGGGCTTCCTGAAATCATGCAGGCTTCACGTTTATGCATATTTTTTTGTTATTCAATGGGGCTTGTGTGGGGAATGCTTGCGGATGTTGGAATCGGTATAATAATAAAATTTTTACAGATTTTTGTAAAAAAGAAGTGGATTTGTACAGTGGTGCCGTTTGTAGTAGTAGCAGTGGGTACTGGTACAGCGGCGGCAAAAAAAATGATACGTATTCCGATCAACATTGGTGCGCTGGAAACAAATGAGGCCATTACCTGTTTAACGAATATTCTATATGAAAATAAGAATCAAAATTGGACAATCCTATCAGCGAACGATGAACGTCAAATGGTTAATGGTCTTGGATGGCATTATGAGATGATAACATTTTTGAGAGAGCAAAAGGATTTAAAACAAAACACCGTTATTACGATCCCAACGGAGTATGTGTACTTTTTTATAGAGAAACAGCCAATAAATTATGCTGGTACGGCGGGAGATGGAGTTACGCTTAGGCGAGTATCAAAGGCAGGTGCATCACAACCAGTTAGTACGCTGTCGGGAGTCTATCCGTATTCGGGCGAGGAACGCTGGTCAACGATGTCTCACATGTATTACTGGGCGCAGGCATTTAAAAAACTGTATCCGCAGGAGATGGAGATCTACTATGAGACAAACGATTTTGTGTGCTATTGTTTGCACCAGAATATAAATAACCTTTATAATCTGGCGATTGACTATGGATATAACAATCCACAAGAGGGCGATGCGGATTTATCATCGACTCAAATCGATCTCGCTTTAATGCTTGAAACACAGTTCGATATCGACATCAAGGAGGAAATGAATGGTTTCGCGCAGGACTTATGCAGCTATTACGATTATTATGGCAATCATCTGTTTTTTATTTCAGCTTCTGAATATGGCAAAGGCGAGTTGGAATAATTATCAGACAAATATGTTTGCGCAAGATATAGAAATGCTGTTGGACAGTTCAAGCGTCTATCATGTTGGACAGCAAATGTCTGGTGAAGGTGATGAAGACAATGATGTGTCTGGTGTAGGTGGTGCTCCTGTGGTCTGCATTGGAGACAAGACCGAGAGTTCGTTTGGTGAGCTTCTTCGCAATTGGGGTCTTTACATGAAGCGAAGTGTGAGCGTCTATGAATCTGTTTCGGATTACCAGACGGTATATGAAAAAGGGGCAGAAAACGCAGAGCGTACCGAAGCAGTAGGAAATCGGAAAGATACGGAAATCGGTGGTCAGAGAAACCCACAGTTTATCTTGATTGATTCGGATTGTATTGATTGGAGCAGCAAGAATGCATTAGAGGAAATCGAGTTCCTTCAAAGCTGTGCGGATGAGGGAATCCATTTGATTTTTGGAAATCTTCCGGATGTTTCTGTTATAAAAAGATACAAAGGAATTCGAGAATTGATGGGGATTGCGTCTGTTCGACAAGAAAGCGTAACGGCTGATGGCATTCATCTGTATGAGGGATTTTTGCTTGGTGGTGAAACGATCTATCAGTCTCAGACAGAGGAAGAAGAAAAGCTTCAGGATATGGAGCTGACATTTCCATGGTATGAGCTTTCAAGTGGAACAAAGATATATATGAAGGGAATCATTGATCAGGAAACAGTTGACATTCAGGAATATCCTGCCTTGATTTGGCGTAAAAGCACAGGAAATTCATTTGTGTTTGCAGTAAATGGAAATTACATGAAAGGAGTCTCGGGGCTGGGACTTTTGACAGGAATGCTTTGTCAGATGCAGAACTACACGATCTATCCGGTAGTAAATGCACAGAACTTTGTTCTTGCCGGGTATCCGGTATTAGCAGATGAAAATGCAGATACGCTTCAGTCAATGTACAGTCAAACGATAAGAGGGGTGTTTCGTGATATTATTTGGTCGTCTGTTGCGATGATCAGCCAGAAAACATCGCTTGGAATCAGCAGCATGATTGCTGTGCAATATGACTATAGCGATGATATCTGGCCTGAGACGCAGGAACTTTCCTATTACATGTCATCCATGAATGAGATCAATGCTGAAATGGGGTATTCGGCTGTCAGCATATCGGATACGGATATCGGTGAGAAATTGATTCAGGATGAGTTGTTTTGGGATGAAAGTCTTCCGACATACCGATTCTCGTCACTTTATAGGGGAACACTCTCGGATGATGAAGTGGATACGATATTGAATCATCCATTTTTATCAAATGTTCGTACAATTGTGGAGCCGGTAAAGGATACAAGTGATTTGATCGGCTATGCAAATGAACATGTCACAAGGCAGTGTGCCGTGATTGATGGCTATGATCATACGTATCGTCAGGATTTCCTGATTCGAAGCATCGAGACGGCACTTGGATATACCAGCATTCTGACCGATATTGGAAGGGTCGCTTATCCGCAGTCTGAAGAAGATGCATGGGAGAATATTTCAAATAAACTAATGGCAAATACAACAACTTACTGGGAACCGTTTTCGGTATTTGATGGGACTACGCTTTCACAGAGCGATGCACGTATTCGAAATTTTTTAGCGATGAGCTACACGGAGGAAAAAGAAGATTCATCGATAAAAGTGAATATAAAAGGGGAAGGGTTTCCGGTATGGTTTGTATTAAAGCTCGAAGAAGGGAAAAAGGTCACGCAGGTAGATGGCGGAAGTTATTCGAATATTGAGAATGGTGCATGGCTTATCGAAGCAGAGCAGAGTCAAATTGAAATAAAACTTGAACAATCACATCAATTGTTTTATTATGAATAAAGATAACAGATTCGAAAGATGAATGGAAAAGATGGAACTGAAAAAACGAACCCAAAAGGCAGTTGGCAAACAGCAGGAAACTGACAAAAAAGAGTAGCCGGAAGAAAGGAGAAAGGAGAATGAGAGTATGTATTGTGGCAGAGGGTTGCTATCCGTTTGTGGTAGGCGGTGTTTCAAGTTGGATTCACAGCATGATTCGTCTGTTCCCGAAGACAGAGTTTATCATATTGGCGATTGGTGCAAACCGCACGCAGCGCGGCAAATATGCATATGAGCTGCCAGATAATGTTTATGAGGTTTATGAGGTTTATCTGCAGGATGTGGATTGGGGGATAAAGCGAAAAAAACGCACTCGTCTTAATAAGGAACAGTATCATGCGCTGCGCAGTCTGACACTTGATCAGAATATCGAATGGAATGTATTGTTTGATTTATTTCAAAATAATTCGGTTTCATTAAATGATCTTTTGATGGGAGAGGACTTTTTAAATGCGGTAACGGAATGCTACCGCATGAAATACAGTCAGATTGTGTTTTCCGATTTCCTATGGACGATGCGGTCCATATATCTTCCGCTTTTTCTGACAATGGGAATGGAAATTCCGAAAGCGGACTTGTATCACTGCGTTGCGACAGGATATTCAGGCGTGTTAGGAAGCATGGCAAAGCATAAATATGGATGCCGTCTTTTGATTTCAGAGCATGGTATTTATACGAGAGAACGAGAGGAGGAACTGATAAAGGCAAAATGGGTCACAGGTGTCTATAAAAATATCTGGATTGATCAATTTCGTAAAATGTCGCGGCTAGCCTACCAGGAGAGCAGTCTTGTTACAAGTTTATTTGCGCAGGCAAGGCAATTACAGATTGAACTGGGTTGTCCGCCGGAAAAAACGATGGTCACACCAAATGGTATCCGGGTAGAAAATTTGCAAAATCTTGCAGGGAAACAGCCGGAGGATGAGGGGAAGATAAATATCGGGGCGGTTCTTCGTGTCACACCGATCAAGGATGTCAAGACCATGATTCAGGCATTTGGTTTTGCAAAGCAGCGTGAACCACGCTTGAAACTGTGGATTATGGGACCGTGGGACGAGGATGAAGCATATGCAAATGAATGCTTTGAACTTGCGCAGTCGCTTGGGGTGGGAGACATTGAATTTACCGGACGTATCAACATCAAAGACTATCTGGGACGCATGGATATAACCATTTTAACAAGTGTCAGTGAAGGACAGCCGCTGACGATTCTGGAAAGCTATGCTGCACATAAACCAGTTATCGCAACGGATGTCGGAAACTGCTATGGTCTGATTTACGGAGAAAGTGATGATTTTGGTCAGGCGGGAATACTTACTCACATCATGAATGTGGAGGAGATCGCACAGGCAATGGTTGAAATGGCACAGAAAAAAGAGATGCGTCTTGCAATGGGAGAAAATGGCTACCGCCGCGTCATGGCAAAATATCGCGTGGAATATATGCAGAAGACATATTGGGAAATCTATCGCGATTTTGCGGTAAGTATGAATCTTGAATGGAGTGAAGATCCGGTAAAGATTCCTTCATAAAAAGAGCAGCAAAAAGAAAAAGCATAAGAGGAGGTGAAGCGATGGCAGGAATCGGTGTACGGCTTAATAACCTATTCCAGAAAAACACATTGACAACAGATCTGATGGGATTTTTTTATAGTGCAGTAATTACCGTTGCGCCTATGCTTGTAGTTATTGCCAATCTGGTACTTATGGAGTATTTTCTTGATTTTTCATCACTGGGATATGCAGAACGTGAACTGTTTTCGTGTACGATATTGTATACGTTTATCTTTTCCCTGCTGACCTCATCACCATTTAATGCAGTTTTGTCAAGGTACGTGTCAGATGTCATTTATCAGGAACGTTATCAGGATATTCTTCCGTGCTATTATATTGGCATGATTTTGAATGTGACACTGAGCTGTCTTGTGGGTATTCCATTTTGTTTGTGGGAGCATTTTGTGGGCGGCGTTTCCGTGTGGTATGTGTTTGCAGGGTTCTGGGCATATATTTGTCTTGTCTTTGTCTTTTACGCGATGATTTATCTGTCCATCTGCAAAGATTATCAGCGAATTTCGCAGTATTATGGAGTTGGTATGCTGATTGCATTTTTTACATCACTTTTTCTTCGGTTTAAGCTTCACTGGGGAATTCCTCAGAGCATGCTTGCTGCGTTTGACGTTGGATTTTTCATCACGGCGGTGCTGGAGAATGCATTGATAAAGCGGTATTTTCGTGAGAACAGCAATCGGTACAAGCCGATTCTTGGGTATTTTAAGAAGTATTGGAAGCTTGTTATCACCAACTTTTTCTACATACTCGGCATGTATGTACACAACTTTGTCTTCTGGACAAAGGATGACATGAATATGATTGTGGTAAAAAGCTTTGTCTGCAATCAGCCGTATGATATGGCATCCTGTATTGCGATGTTTACGAATATTTCTGCGACAATCATTTTCATTGCTCGTGTGGAAATGTATTTTCATGAAAAGTATAAGCTCTTTTCCGATGCGGTTACTGGTGGGCGCGATGCGGATATTCAGAATACGAAGCAACGAATGTTTCGGCAGCTGTCAAATGAACTGATGACATTAGCACGTATCCAATTTATTCTATCCGTTGTGATTTATCTTGTATGCATGGTGGTTCTTCCCAGTGCAGGAATTTCCAGCATGACAATGAAAATCTATCCGTCACTTGCGGTTGGCTATTTTATTTTGTTTTTGATGTATTCTGCGATCATTTTTTTATATTACTTTAATGATCTGACAGGTGCAGTCTGGACATCGACCATTTTTTTAGTGGTGACGCTGGTTGGAAGTATTTTATCAATGAAATTGCCGGTGATTTGGTATGGTGCCGGCGTGATAGTCGGATCCTTTGCTGGATGGACGACCGCTTATTTTCGTCTGCGATGGATTGAGAAGCATATGGATGCCCATGTATTTTGTGTGGGCGAACTGATTCCAAGAGGAAAAGGAACGCGACCTTCCGGAAAAGTGTTTGACAGAAGATTGGGAATCTCAGAGATTCAGAGAAAGGAGAACAAATGAAAATTGTATTTATAGTAAAAACAGGTTTAATTGTAACGGGAATCATCATCATGATTTTGACATTCCTTTTCCACTCGGCCAAACGGCTTACAGTGGATTTATCGGTTGCATGGGAGGCAATTGGCGTAGGACTGGTATTGGTGGGCGCAGTTCCTCTTTTTTCCAGTTGGTGTTATTTGCTGGCAAGAGGAACGATGATTGCGATGTTTCTGGTTGGAGGTCTTACCATATGGGGTGGATTTGAGTTAAGTCTTATGATCTCGTCACTTGCGATGAAGAATCAAGAACTGGCGGTGCAGGTTTCTCTTTTAAATCAGGAAAACGAAAGAATCCTTGATGAACTTTGCGAGCTGACAGGAAAAAGCCGAAGAGAATTGTAAAGAATCGCAGAAAGTAAAAAAGGCAGAGTTGATTGTATGGTTAAGACAATCAATTAGGAAGAAAAAAGGTACAGAAGGAGAGACGCAAGAAGAATGAGAAAGCAAAAAATACTCTTTGTAATCAATACATTGGGGCGGGCAGGTGCAGAGTCGGCATTATTTTCGCTGCTTTCGGTGCTGGAACCGGAAAAGTACGATATTTCCCTGTATGTCATTATGGCGCAGGGAGATATGAGAGCAGAACTCCCCAATTATGTGAATCTGTGCAATCCTCAGTTTGAGGATGAGTCGGTGCTGACAAAGACTGGGCGCAAAAAGATGATACATACTGTTTTTCAAAATTTTGTCAGAAATGGTCATTTGATTTCCAAAAGTCAATATCTGCTTACTACGGCATTTTCCATGTACCGCAGCAAAAAAATATCTGCTGATAAATTGCTCTGGAGAGTCATGTCAGATGGAAGTTATCGTTTTGGACAAACGTTTGATTTAGCGGTTGCTTATCTGGAGGGTGCATCCACTTATTACGTGGCGGATCATGTCAAGGCAAAGAAAAAAGCTGCTTTTGTACACATTGATTATGAAAGCTCGGGTTATACGCCGGCTATGGATCGGGACTGCTATGAAAAGATGGATGCGATCTTTACCGTATCGGATGAAGTGCGGATGCATTTTTTAAATTGCTATCCGGCGTATCGCGATAAGACAACGGTATTTCACAATATCATTGACCGGAAAAAGATAAAAAGGCTTGCCGGAGAAGGTGATGGATTTGAGGATCAATATGATGGACTGCGGATTTTGACAGTAGGACGTTTGACACATCAGAAGGCATATGATATTGCCGTGGATGCGATGAAACTGGTAAAGAACGCAGGCTGTAAGGCACGATGGTACGTTCTTGGAGAAGGAAATGAGCGCAGAATGCTTGAGCGAAAGATTGCACAGCTTGGTCTTACATCAGATTTTTTGCTGCTCGGTGCAACGAAAAATCCATATCCGTACTATGTGAATGCAGATCTTTACGTGCATGCAACCCGGTTTGAGGGAAAAAGTATTGCGATTCAGGAGGCACAGACGCTGGGGTGTCCGGTGATTGCCTCCGACTGCAATGGAAATAGAGAGCAGATTGAAAATGAAAAAGATGGACTGTTGTGTGAATTGACACCGCAGGCAATCGCGGATAGTATCTTATTTCTGGCAAAAAATCCACAGATCCGAAAGGCCTATGCGTTTGCTGCAAAAGAAAAGGAGAGTCAGCAGAAAGAGGAGACAAATCCGCTTTTGAAATTGTTGAAAGTGTGAAAGAAAGAGGGACAAGAGATGAATGAGAAAGAATTGCTTGTGATTATTCCGGCTTACAACGAAGAAAAAAATATCGGTGCTGTATTGGACGAGCTGGAAAAACCTGAAATAGCAGACATAGCAGATGTTCTGATTATGAATGATGCCTCATCAGACAGTACAAACTGGGTGGCAAAGGCGCGTGGTCATGCGGTTGTCACACATGTATTCAATCTGGGATATGGAAGCGGCATACAGCTGGGTTACAAATATGCGATACGAAGAGGTTATAAATATGTAATTCAGATGGATGCGGACGGACAGCATGATGTGTGCAATGTTCCGGTGATTTATGATCGCCTTCGTACAAAGGATGAGGACGGTCGCTACCCAGACATCGTACTTGGCGCACGTTTTATGGCGGAAAGTGGAGAGTTTGAAGTGTCTGCGGCAAAAAGGCTGGCGTTTCAACTATTTCGTCTGCTAATGAGCATGGCAGCAGGAAGAAAGATTGCCGATCCGACAACGGGGCTGCAGGGACTTAGCCGAAAAGCGGTGCTATATTATTCAAAGTACAATCATTTTGATGATAAATATCCGGATACAAACATGATCATGCAGATGATGCTTCTGAAATTTAAGATTGTGGAAATCCCGGCAGTCATGCATATGCGACAAAGTGGGAAAAGCATGCATTCAGGCTTGAAACCACTTTGGTATATGTTTCGTATGTTCTTCTCCGTTTTGGCAGTTATATTCCGCTGCAAGGTATTAAAAATTGATGAGAATGCTGGATTGAAAGGCGATAGCAGAGAGGAGGTGCAGGAAGCTGTAAGCAGCAAACGATATGAAGATAAAAAGTCTGTTTCGCAATAGTTTTTTTAGCCTGTTATCCCAGCTGGTTCTGCTAGTTTTCGGATTTCTAAGCCAGCGTGCCATGAATCTGTACATGGGAACAGAACTTGTTGGTATGAATGGCGTTATCGCAAATGTTATTTCGATGCTGTCCGTGACGGAACTTGGTGTTTCAACGGCGATTGTGTATCATTTATACAGCGTACTGGTAAGTGGCGATGAGCGGAAGATTGCAGCGCTGATGAATCTGTATCGGAAGGCTTACTATGTATTCGCCGCCGCATTGATGGTGCTGGGATTGGTTATGATGCCGTTTGTACATTTGTTTATGACAAATAATAGTTATTCCATTGGCTATATTCGTGTACTGTATTTTTTATGGCTGCTTCGCTCAGTACTGTCGTATCTGCTCTCCTATAAAAAATCATTGCTGGTTGCCGATCAGAATGAATATGTTGTCAGCGTCACTACGATATTAGCCAATATAATTGGTTATTCCTCCATTATTCTTTTTGTCAGTGTTACGGGAAGATATCTTCCGGCACTGATTACTGGAATCCTTGGTGATACCCTCTTAAATATTTGGGTTAGCCGGTATACAGACAAAAAATATCCATTCCTTCGCCAATATCGAAAAGAAAAGGCGGAAAGCGAAACGCTCAAAAACATTACACAGGATATCAAGAATATTTTTGTCTCCAGACTATCGCAAAACCTTTTAAACGGAACGGATAATCTGATCATATCGGGATTTATCAATGTGGCAACAGTTGGCATATTCAGCAACTATGGTTTGATTATGCGTTCGGTCGGTAATATTATCCGCGCGTTAGCGACAAGCATCCAGCCGGGAATTGGAAATCTCTTTGTGGAGAAAGACCATGAAAAAGACTATCGTGTTCTTCGGCAGATGACATTTTTGTTTTTTCTCATTGTTGCAGTTGCAGCCTGTGGATTGTATGTGATGACGGACTATTTTGTCGAGGATATCTGGCTTGGAAAAGCGTTTGGTTGGGATCGCGCGTCTGTGTTTTTGTCGGTCACGGGATGCGTCCTTTTGGGAATCGGTCAGCCGATTGCTGTCGTAATGGCGGTAAGTGGGCTGTTTCACAGGGAAAAGACCCTTTCCGTTGTTTCATCAGTGGCAAATTTGATTGTTTCCATCGCGCTCGTTATTCCATTTGGTACAGCCGGGGTATTGTTAGGAACTTGTTTGGCATATCTGATTCAGATTGGATATCGCATTCATATTTTCTTTCATGAGTATGTAGAAATGGATGAAAAGTGGTATCTGCTTGATTTATTGGAATATGGTGTGCTTATGATGGCAGAAGTCATTTTGACAAAGCAGGCGGTAAAGCTGGTATATCGCCAGTCACTATTGACCTTCCTTCTTGGAGTGGGAGTGTGCGTTGTTATTCCAATGGCATGTAATGTTTTGATTTTTTGGAGGAGCAACCGACTAAAAAGTATCATACAGCTATTTTCCGAAGCAAGGCCATGATTTTCCAGACAAGAGGGCGAAGAGTTCCCGAAAGCTATAAAAACGATGCAAATTTTGTGTTTTGTGTTAGAATAGTAACAAGAATAGAAGGGAGATATATTGGTGAAGATTATAAAAGAATTTATTTTAAGAGAAATCGCGGGTGAGAATGTATTAGTGCCGACGGGAGAGGCTTCACAGGAGTTTAATGGGATGCTGTCCATGACGGATACAGCGAGATTTATCTGGGAACATCTGGAACATGTTCAAAGTCTTGACGAAATGGTGCAGTCTGTGACCGATACTTATGAAGTAGACGAGGCGATTGCCAGAAGAGATGTCATTGGGTTTATCAACGCGCTGATGCAGCATGGAATTGTCGTATGCTCCAGAGAGGATAAGGCATGGTGAAAGGTTATTTTCGGATCGGAGATATCCCAATCTATATGGAAGCTTCTGAAAATTTGGTATATCCTCAAAATGTTGAAAAATTTCGTATTGATGAGAAGAAGGATGCCGATAGCAATACAAAGTGCCGATATGGAATTCATATGGAAGAGGATTTTACGTCCCGAGTGGAGTATTTGAAAGCCCTTCGGACAGGACCAGTATACAAAAGAGAAGATCTTACTGTTTTTCAAACGACAACAGGTGAGTGCCGCCTGATGAACTTTAAGGGGACAGATGGGTGGTATGCAGCCAGTTTGCAAAGAGAAAACGACAAAAATGAAATTTGGTTTTCACGACAGATACAGAACAAACTTTCCCTCGATACGATATTCTGGGCACCATTTTGTCTGGAGCGATTGATGATTGAGCGGGACGGGGTCATTCTTCATAGCGCGTATATGGAGCGAAATGGGGAGGCTATTTTGTTTTCAGCACCGTCCGGAACCGGAAAATCAACACAGGCTTTCCTTTGGGAAAAATATCGTCATACGAGGACCATCAACGGAGATCGAACTCTTTTGCAAAAAAAAGATGGGATCTGGCATGCATATGGATGGCCGATATGCGGCAGTTCCGAAATTTGCATCAATGAGTCGTTTGCGATTCGTGCGATTGTGATGCTTCGTCAGGCAAAGACAAATCAGATAAGAAGGCTTTATGGTTTTGAGGCTGTGCGCGGAGTGCTTTCACAGCTGATGGTCAATGGATGGAGTCATACTTTTCAGGAAAAGGCATTTGAGTGCTTGAATGAAATTCTGGAAGAGATTCCTGTGTACTTACTTTCGTGCAATATTTCCGAGCAGGCAGTGGAATGCCTGGAAAATGTGCTGAAAAATGAAGCCTAATGGATAATGAGCAAAAGAGAATCAAGCCAAAAGTAAGCTTTCAGTCTGTAAATTGGTGTGACAGAGGGGATTAGAGATGACGATTATTGACACACAAGAATATGTTTCCATGCTCAGAGAACTTACCGAGCAGGGAAAAGAAGTTAGCATGCGAATCTCTGGAAATAGTATGTCTCCATTTTTGATGCATGGCAGAGATTCTATTCTTTTAAAAAAGCCGGGTCGCAAATTAAAAAAAGGTGATATGGTATTTTTTCAGCGAAAAAGCGGACGATTTGTCATGCATCGGATTGTTCAGGTTAAAAAGGAAGGATTCTATCTGCTGGGGGATGCGCAGCGATGGCGTGACAAGGAAGGTCCAATCGATGAGTCTCAGATATTTGCCGTAATTGTCCGCGTTTGCCGCAGGGGAGAATGGATTGGACCGGGCAATTTCTGGTGGGAATTTTTTGAACATATCTGGATAAGAATCATACCGTTTCGCCGTCTTCTGATCCGTTTTTATCGCATGGGAAAATGGATTTGCGAAAGCGTGAGAAGATTGCGAAAAGAGTAAGGTGATGGAAAGAGGTGAGGTTGGATATGCAGGAAGAAACTGAAAAAAATCATCGGGTATCATTTGAGTCACTTAAAATTTTAATCAGACGATACAAGGAAGGTACATTTTCGGAAATTATTGATGACTGGAAATGGATAATAAGTTACAGTGCGCGCTATAAATGGGCGATTGTATTTTATACACTGCTTGGCATTTTAAGTACATCACTTGGATTAGTCAGCAGTGTAGCTGGAAAATATCTGATTGATATTATTACGGGTTATCAGACGGATAAGCTTGTTGTTTTGATTCTGATTATGACGGGAAGTACCGTTTTTAGTCTCTTGTTCTCAAGCCTGATAAGCAGAATTTCCACAAAACTAAGCATAAAGATTAACAATGATATTCAGGCCGATATTTTTGACAAGATTGTGGATGCAGAATGGATGGCGATTAACCGTTATCCCAATGGTGATGTGCTGAACCGTTTTAATGGCGATATTACCACTGTCAGCAATAATGCGATCAGTTGGATTCCGACCATTGTGATTGCGATTTATAACTTTGTGGCTACTTTTTTTGTATTGCTTCATTATGATCGGATTATGGCAGTGATCGCATTAGCCAGCGCACCGTTTATGCTTTTTATGTCACAGTTTATGATTCAGCGTCAGCGTGAATATAACAAAAAAGCACGGGAAATGAGCAGTAAAATGATGACATTTGAAGTGGAAACATTTTATAATTTTGATACAATCAAGTCATTTGGAATAGCACGGCATTACAGTGATAAGCTTCGTTGGTGGCAGGAAAAAGTTAAGATTGTAAATCTGGATTATAATTTATTCTCCATCAAGACAAATATTGTGATGTCACTTTTGGGTACAGGCGTACAATTTGCAGCATTTGGCTATTGTCTGTTCCGTCTATGGACGCATGATATCACTTATGGAACGATGACTCTTTTTTTACAGCAAAGAAGCAGTTTATCAAGTGCGTTTAATAATGTGGTTTCCATTATTCCCTCTTTTTTGAGCAGTTCAGTCTCTGCACACCGTATTCGTGAGCTTGTTGAACTGCCCAAAGAAACGCATATTGAGGAAAGTCATGAACTTGATGCATTGGCAAATGATGGTTTTGAGATCTGTATGAAATCAGTGAGTTTTGGATATGCAGAGGATAAGATGGTAATAAAGGATTCGGACTTTGTGGCATCACCAGGGGAGATTGTGGCACTTGTCGGTCCTTCAGGAGAGGGAAAGACAACCATGATTCGACTGATATTAGGATTGGTCTGTCCACAGGAGGGGAATGCCTGGATTGTGGCATCGAATGACCGTGGGGTTTCGCTGAATGCGGAAACGCGCCATTTCTTTGCCTATGTGCCGCAGGGAAATACGATCCTTGCGGGAACGATTGCGGAAAATTTGCGCATGGTCCGAGAAACGGCATCGGATGAGGAACTTGTGCAGGCTCTTAAAATCGCTTGTGCGTGGGAGTTTGTGCAAAAGATGCCTCAGGGAATCAACACACCGCTCGGTGAGCGCGGGCGTGGACTGTCCGAAGGTCAGGCGCAGCGAATTGCCATTGCACGAGCCGTGCTTCGTGATGCGCCAATTCTTCTTTTGGATGAAGCAACGTCGGCACTCGATGTAACAACAGAGAGGAATGTGCTTAGAAATATCATTACGCAGCGACCGAATAAGACATGCATTGTCACGACACATCGCCCAAGTGTGCTGAATCTGTGTAAGAGGGTATATCGTGTTGTGGATACCAAGGTGACACTGCTTAGCGAGGAAGAATCAGCAAAAATGGCAATCGATTTTTAGAAATCGGGTGCGGCCAATTTTGTATCAATTATTTGATTCCGTAAATTTCAATGTGAATTTGAAGTCTGTTTGTGAATTGGAAATTCACGATGTATCTACAATACAAACTTCTTGCCGCCTAATGTTTTTCTTGCAATTTAACTGGATTTGTATTATATTAGAATTGTTCATGAAATCGTATTGATACGAGAAAAGAAAATGCCCTATAATGAGAAAGTCAATGTGTGAAATGTGAAGGAGGAAATTTCAATGAGTAAGAGAGAATATGTTACTCCAATAATGACAGAAGAAGTGTTTGAGGCTGATGAGTATGTGGCAGCATGCTGGGGAGTGGCATGTGCCTATGGAATTCAAGGACAAGATGACGGTATGATAGATCTGATTGACAAGAGGTATACTGTTAACCATAGAAAGTGTTCGAGTGGTGTAGGCTGTGGTTATGAAACAAACCAGTATATTGTTGTGAATGACAATGGAGAGGTATCTATGATAGAGACGGGAACGGATAATTTGGGACGTCTTGCATGTACCATTACCGATGCTGGTTGGAATAATACGGTGACACTAAATCAAAGTGATTTGAATAACACTTCCGTTATTTATTGGACAACATCCGCAGGGAACAGAACCTGGCATCATATGGGTTATGTCAATCTGAAAGATGGGAATAGTTCAAATCATTCTTGACAAACATAGAATTAACTCAAACTTCGCATATGAGTTTGAGCAATTAATGTATGCTGGAAATCAATAGTATCGCCGTAAAGTCCATAATACTGAGTGATAAAAGGGAAAGGGGCGCAGGAATATGGAAGAAACCTATGATACTTACGAAAAAATATTGATAAGCAAGGCATTCCAAAAAGGCATTCCACTGAATGCAAGTCTTGAACTGCTGCCGCTTTGCAACATGAACTGCCGGATGTGTTACGTGCGGTTGGACAGCGAGGAGATGAAACAAAAAGACCGCTTGAGAACCGCAGAGGAGTGGTTCGATCTTGCACGGCAGATGAAAGAGGCAGGTATACTGTTTGTGATGTTGACAGGCGGTGAGCCATTGCTATATCCAGATTTTAAAAAAGTATACTTGGGCCTTAGGTCACTTGGCATGATTGTTACGGTAAATACAAATGGAACACTTTTGGATGAACATTGGGCTGATTTTTTTGCCGCAAATCCCCCCAGAAGAATCAATGTTACGCTGTATGGAACAGACAAAGAAGTATACAAGACGTTATGTGGGTTTGAGGGCGGTTATGAGCGTGCAGTGCATGCGCTGCACCTTCTTGCAAAACGAAAAATTCCCGTGAAAATCAATGGCAGTTTGGTACAGGCAAATAAAAATCAAATTGACAAGATTGTGGATATGGCAAATAAGCTTGGCATGGCAGTAAATGTGGATACATACATGTATCCGGCGCAGCGAGAGCGTCCAAGGCCATTTGATCGCCAGTTGCGTTTGAGTCCGGAGGAGGCAGCAAAGGCAAGGTTTCATTTTTTGAGAAAAACGCTGGATGCTGAGGCATTTGATGAAATGTGCAGGAGGACGAATGCACTTATAGAGCAGACGCAAGTCGAGACAGAGCAAAATACAAGAGAATACAGGACAAGGACTGAAAAAATGCACTGTCAGGCAGGACGTACATCGTTTGCCGTAAATTGGCAGGGACAAATGCAGCTGTGCGTTATGTTAAAGAGTCCATCGGTGCCTGTGTTTGAGATGGGGATTGAAGCGGCATGGCAGCAACTCAAAAAGGAAGCAGATCAAGTTTGTTTGAGTGAGAACTGCAGCAAATGTAACTATCGTGCCGTTTGCAATACATGTGCCGCTTGTGCGTTGCACGAAGGAGGAAGCTTCGATGCGGTTCCACAGTATATGTGTCAATATATGAAAGCTTTTTGTGCATTGACGGAGAATGACGAAATGAAATAACGAAGCAAGATTACTTGGTTCAGCACGGTTTTCTGTTTGGCGAAGCCGCAAATGAAATCCAAAATCAAATCAGAAAGCAACCGACTACAAGCTGAAAATCAAAACAGTCATGCTCTTTCCTAAACCAGCAAGTAACCGTATTATAGCGAGGGACATTTTAATTGTAAACTTCTGGGAGAGGAAAGTTGAAAAAATGCGAAAAAAGTAAAAAAAGTAAAAAAAGTAAAAAAAGTAGTTGACAAGCTGATTGCATCGTGGTATTATATTCAACGTTGCAGCAAGACACAACACTGAAACAACAACGATAACTTAGAAACAGTTAAGTGAATTGAGATAAATTGCTTCTTCAAAATGGACAATTTAAATGTTTAGAGCAATTAAGATAATTCAAACTGAACAAAAATAAAGTTAAAAAAGTTGAAAAAGTGCTTGACAAACGCAAATAACTATGATATATTAGACGAGCTGTCGCTGAGACGCAAGATCTGATGAAGATCATAAGAAATAAAGAACCTTGATAATTGAACAGTATAACCAACCCTGAAGATTTCTTAAATAGCTT